>JBOGVC010000182.1:0-16301 GCA_050695275.1 Actinomycetota bacterium
GGGGTGTTCTCAGAACTGGGGCCCCTGACATCTCAGAACTCCGCTGAAGAAGGCCTCGATCGGTGTTCGGCGCGATCGAGGGTCGGTTGGAGGCGCGGCCGGCGCCGATCAGACGCGGAGCTGGCCCTGGAACGCGCGAAGGGCGTCACCGGCACATGCCGATGACGCCCTTCTTCAGAGGTGAGCTGCTTGTGGCTGACCAGGCGGTTCCCTCAGCGTGTGCTACTCCGCCCTCGTCTCGCTCGCGTGCGCCGACGCTGCTCGCGCGCCGATGTCCGCGGGGATGAAGGCTCGTAACTCCTTCATGACCTCGACGGTCTGTTCGTCGTGCGGATTGTGACCGGCGCGCTCGATCAGCTTCAGGCGTGAGTTCGGGATGTGCTCGGCAAGCTCGGCCTGGTGCTCTGGCGGGTAGATGAAGTCGTCCTTGCCCGCCATCACCAGCGTCGGCACCTCGATCTCGTCAAGGCGGTCGATGACCGACCAACCCGGCAGCAGATGATGCGCCGCAAAGATGAGCGCCTCGGGCCGCAGCTTCGATCGCCACGCTCCTTCGAGCACCATCCGCGCGAGCAGTCCTATCCCCGAATGTGGGCTGTAGGCCTTTCCGAGCTTCATCAGCGTCCGGAAGGATTCCTTCGGGGGGACCTCACCGTTCAGCCAGCGCTTGGCGAGATCCACGATATCCGGGCTGTAGCCGCGTTCGGCCAGCACCTTCGACGCGTTCTCGAGTGACCAGCGGCCTTCGGCTCCCGTGTCGAGGAGCACAGCGTCATAGCCGCGCGAACGTTTCGGGATCCGTAAGGATCCTGTTCGCTGACCGTCAGCACGCTCTGCCTAGATTGCTCCTGTCAGTCGGTTCGGCCGAACCTCCATCGATCCACGATGAAGGAAGGAGCTACAAGGTGTTGAAGCGCATCATGATCTCCGCATTCGTCGCCGTCGCCGCGATGCTTCCTGCGGCTGCGGCTCACGCCGGCGGCGTCACGGGACCCGCGATCTACGTCAACGGCACGGTGTTCCGAACCGTCGGTACGCCGACGGACTTCTCCCGTACGAAAGCCCCGGAGCACTCGTTCGATACGATCTACGAATTCAGTGGCGCCCAGATGAACGTCGCCACGGCCGGCCCCGGCGACGCGGGCTACAACGGCGGGCGCTGGCGCGTGCACCTGCTCGGCTGGAACTCCACCTACGCGGCCGCAGTCGCGGCTCACGACATCGACGGCAACGGCGTCCTGGACACCAACGCCGAGGTCTGGGGAGCACTTGCTGACGCCGGCGCCAGCGGCGCACAGGACCTCGGGGTCGTCAAGAGCTTCGAGTGCCCGCTGATCCCGTACCACGGCTGATCCGAGTCATGAGCATGCGGAGAGCGGTCGCCCGGGAGGGCGGCCGCTCCTCGCCGGTAAGACTCTCGAAACACGCTTCTGCGACCATGGTGGGATGGGTGCCCAGCGAGTGCTCGTGGTCGATGACGAACCCATGGTCCGCGATGTGTTGGCCCGCTACCTTTCGCTGGATGGTTTCGAGGTCACCCAGGCAGCGGATGGCCCCGCGGCGCTCGAACGGATCGCGGAGCACGCCCCGGACCTGGTGGTGCTCGACCTCATGCTTCCCGAGATCGACGGCTATGAGGTGCTGCGTCATATGCGCGCATCCGCGCCGACCCCGGTGATCATGCTGACCGCTCGCGGCGAGGAGACGGACCGGATCGTCGGGCTTGAGCTCGGCGCCGACGACTACATCACGAAGCCGTTCAGCCCGCGCGAGGTGGTCGCACGCGTCCGCGCTGTCCTCCGGCGTACGAGCGAGGTCCCATCCACCGAGGGAGTGCTGGTGTTCGACGACATCAGGATCGATCAGGGTCGTCGAGACGTCACGGTCAGAGGCGAGCTCGTCGCCACGACCCGCAAGGAGTTCGACCTCCTCTCCTTCCTCGCGTCGTCACCGGGTACGACCTTCAGCCGACTGCAGTTGCTCGAGCGAGTATGGGACTTCGCGTGGGACGGCGACTCTTCCACGGTGACCGTGCATATCCGACGCCTCCGCGAGAAGGTCGAGATCGATCCGTCGGCACCCCAGCGCATCATCACGGTGTGGGGCGTCGGCTACCGGTTCGAGCCATGACACGCTGGCGCGGATCGCTCGTGGTCGTCGCGGTGGCGGCGGCGGGGGCGCTCGGCACGTTCCTCGCCGGCCTCGCGATGGGAATGGGGTCGGAGCTTGCGTCGATCGCGCGAGCCTTGCTCCCGGCAGCCATCCTCACCGTCATCGTCGCACTGGCAGGCGGTCGGGTCCTCGCGCACCTGTCGCTTCGCGCCCGCTTCGTCGGGGTTGCCGTCCTGGCAGCCGCCGTGGCGATCGCCAACGTGCTCGTCCTGAGCATCCAGATGTTCGTGAGCGAGCACGATGCCGTACTCGTAACCGTCGTCGTGGTGTTCGCCGTCGGTGCCGGCATCGCGGCGGCCCTGGCCGCCGCTCGCCACTCGGCGGATGCGCTGGAGATCGTCGATGCGACCGCCACCCGTCTGGGCTCCGGGGAACTGGATGCACGCGTCGGTCCCCTCGATGCCGGCGCGGAGCTCGATCGGCTGGGACGGTCCCTGGACGCGATGGCCTCGCGGCTCCAGGAGGCGCGCGCGACGGAGCGTCGCGCAGAGGACACGCGTCGCGATCTGATCACCGCGGTGTCGCACGACCTGCGAACGCCACTCGCGTCGCTGCGCGCGATGGTGGAGGCGATCGACGACGGCGTCGTGGATGACGGGCTGACGGTGCAACGCTACGTCGGCGAGATGCGGCGTTCGGTCGAGCAGCTCGTCACGATGGTCGATGATCTGTTCGAACTCGTGCAGCTCGATGCCGGGGCGATCCAGGCTGAGGAACGTCACGTGGCGCTCGAGGACGCCGTCGGCTCGGCCGTATCGACCATCGCCGCATCCGCGCAGGCGAAGGGTCTGCGGCTCGAGACCGATCTCGTGGGAGTGTCAGGCATCACCTGCTCGCCGCGCCTGGTGCGCGTCCTGCAGAACCTGCTGACGAACGCCGTGCGGCACACACCTGCCGACGGCACGGTGCGTCTCGAGGCGCGTCGAACCGACGATGCGCTGCAACTGTCCGTTGCGGACACGGGGACGGGGATCGCTCCCGAGGAGGCCTCGAAGGTCTTCGAGCCCTTCTATCGGGGTGACCCGGCTCGATCGGGTGCTGGTTCGGGGCTCGGTCTGACACTGGCCAAGCGGATCGTCGAAGGCCTGGGTGGCAGGATCGCGGCGGTCGACGCGGGCAGGGGCGCTCGTTTCGAGATCGCGATCCCGATCTAGTTCGTCAGGAACCCATCCTGACGATGCCTGGGGGAAGGTCGGTCCGGGTTCTTGCCCGTGCCCGGGCGTGTCAGGATGCCTCCATGGAGAGCGCAGATTTCCTGACCGCGGGTCGCGAGGCGTTCGCCGCGCAAGATTGGGCGGGGGCGGTCGACGCCCTTGGATCGGCGGGCGTACTGCCGCCCGATGCGAGCGAGGTCCTCGCGGAGGCCCGCTGGTGGCTCGATGACCCCAGCGGCGCGATCGGCGCGTGGGAGGCAGCCTATACGGGGTACCTGCGCGGCGCAGACACACGTCGCGCCGCCGCACGGATCGCGGTCACGATCGCGCGCGAGTACACGTCCGCGCTCGGGAATCCGGTCGCGACCAACGGCTGGCTCAAGCGAGCCGCAGATGCGCTGCCCGACGAGGAACCCTGCGCTGAGCGAGGTTGGATCCTTCTCGCCGAGGCCGAACGGGAGCACGATCCCGCCGCGGTGATCGCGCACGCCTCGTCGGCGCTCGAAACAGCTCGTGCCTACGACGACAGCGAACTCGAGATCCGCGCGCTTGCCGCGATGGGCATCGGCCGCGTGCACGAGGGTCGCATCAACGACGGCATGGATCTCCTGGACGCCGCGCTCGCAGCCGCCACCGGGGGGGAGACCGATGATCCGCGTGTGCTCGGCGACGTGTTCTGCGCCGTGGTCGAGGCCTGCACGTTGACCGCCGACATGTCACGCGTCGAGCGGTGGCTCGAGGTCTTCAACGCCTACATGGAACGCCATCAGCACCCGCCGCTGCTGTCGTTCTGTATGGTGTGCGACGCCGAGGATCAGCTCCAGAAGGGGGAGTGGGAGAAGGCCGAGGAGACGCTGATCGCCGCGCTCGAACCGATCAATGCGGGCACCCAGCGCGCGCGCTGCGTGCACCCTGCGGCGTTGCTCACGTCGATCCGCGTCGCGCAGAGCCGGTTCGAGGAGGCCGACCAGCTGACGATCGGCCTCGAGGACCTGCCCGAGATGGCGATCCCGCGGGCCTCGCTGTTCCTAGCGCGCGGGGAGTCGGCCGTCGCGGTCGCGGAGCTGCACCGGCGGCTGAACGTCGTGGGCCGCGACAACCTGCTCGCCGCTTCGATCCTGGGCGCGCTCGTCGAGGCCGAGATCGCCCATGGCGACCTCACGGCGGCCCTCGACGCCGCGAAGCATCTCGACGCGTTGGCGCAGGGCTCGGAGCGTGAGCGCGACCGAGCCGATGCCGCGCTCGCACTCGGTCGCGTGGCGGCCGCTGCCGGCGAGGACGCGCGCTCCGACCTGGAGCGGGCACTCGAGATCTACGGACGGCTCGAGATGCCGCTGCAAGCAGCCCAGACCCGCGTCGAGATCGCGCGCACGGTACGAACGACCGAGCCGGAACTGGCGATCGAGGAAGCCCGCGTGGCGCTGTCGACCTTCGATGAGATCGGGGCGGTTCGTGACGCCGACATGGCGGCGAGCCTGCTCCGCGACCTGGGTGCGACCGGTCGTGCAGGCCCCAAGGGACTGGAGCGACTGACCAAGCGCGAGCGCGAGATTCTCGCGCTGCTCGGCCAAGGTCTCACGAACGCCGAGATCGCCGCCCGGCTGTTCATCTCCACCAAGACTGCTGCACACCACGTCAGCAACGTCCTGGCCAAGCTGGGGGTTCGCAACCGCTCCGAGGCCGCCGCCTACGCGCATAGGTACCTTTCCGACGCGAAATAGGCAATCCTCCCGATCCTTCCCGGGGCTGGCTCCCGCATCGTGGCTGCAACGAGACCACGAGGAGGTGGCCCCATGGGAACGAAGCAGCAGGTGCAGGACGGGCGGATCGACATGCCCGACCTGGTCGTGTCGCAGAGTGCGAGCATTCCGCCCGCGCGGATCTACTCGACGCTCGCGGACCTGTCGACCCACACGACGTGGGCCGGCAGCATGCACGGCAAGAAGAACTTCGGGCTCCGCACGCTGGAGGCTTCGGTCTCCCCGGCGGTCGTAGGGACGGAGTTCCGGAGTACGGGCGCCGACCCGATGGGGTCGTTCACCGACCGGTCGGTGGTGACCGAGGCGAGCGATCCCTCGGTGTTCGAGTTCGTGACCGAAGGGCACCTCGAGCCCAAGAAGCGGGGCAGGCCATCCTGCGACACGCGCATCACGTACCGGTTCGAGATCACGCCGGCCGGCACCGACAGCGCGGTGACGTACCGGCTCCACATCTCCAAGTGGACGAACGCACCTGCGGTGCTCCGCTCGGCGGTGCTCCGGCCGATCGCACGCATGGTGACCAAGAGCTACGC
Organism: Actinomycetota bacterium; assembly: GCA_050695275.1. GTDB lineage: Bacteria > Actinomycetota > UBA4738 > UBA4738 > HRBIN12 > JAJNBA01. The sequence goes on from JBOGVC010000182.1 coordinate 5,620, forward strand.
GACGAAGATGCTCCGCAACCTGGCGACCTACGCAACGGAGCACTGAGGGAGGGGAGGAGAGTCATGAAGACGCGCAGATGGATCGTGGGGATCGGCACGCTGGCGGTACTCGCGATGGCCGCGCCCGTACAGGCGAGCTCGCCGTCGGCGAGCTGCATCGGTCAGCAGCTGTCGGTCTATGGTCCGGCCTACGGCTCCGAGCTCGGTGCGGCGGTCTCGTTCGAGGCGCGGAACCCGTCGGTCCTGGGCACGTCGAACCTCGGCGGCTGGACGAGTGTCGCCGCGCGATCGCCTCGGAACGCCTGCCCGGTGGATTGAAGAGACGGACTCGCGCGCAGATCAGATCGAGAGCAGACTGAGCGACGTCGAAGGAAAGGGGAACGGCGATGGGGAAGGTGTCGAAGGACTCGACGGCTGAGCCGATCGAGGGACCGGGTTTCGAGGGTCGGTACGGGGAGACCGAGGGGTACACGATCGGGTTCGAGCGGTACACCGAGCACGCCGACATGACCCCGTTGTTCGTGGGTCTGCCGGACGACAAGTGCCAGTCCCCGCACTGGGGCTACGTGTTCAAGGGGAAGCTCGTGTATCACACGGCAGACGGCGACATCGAGATCACCGACGGCGAGGCCTATTACGTTGGCCCCGGCCACACGCCGGAGATCTTCCCGAACACCGAGATCGTCGAGTTCAGCCCGACCGCCGAGCTGAACGAGACGATGGAGGTTGTGACGAAGAACATGGGAGGGTAGAGGCTCGTCTGGGGCGAGCAACGCTCGCATTACGTAGGAGCTGACTGGCCGAGCCTCGCGCTCGGCCAGTTCGGTTCTCGAGCGCTCCTTCCTGCCGTGATCATCGACGAGCAGCGATGGGATGTCCCCTGGCAGGCGGCGGCGCTGTCATCTCGGGCCCTGACGTTCGAAGGAAGAGCCAGCGAGGAAGCCCGCGTACCAGTACCGGTGGCCCCTCGATCTGCACCGTGCCCTGCTCCATCGCACCCTCAAGGCTCTGCCTCCCGACGACAAGTCGGTATAGGTCCACCGGGTGGGCTGCGATGTGGAGATCCTCGTCGAAGCCCGGGTCTTTGGGGCAAAGCGACGCCTCGCCCTCTTGAAGGATCAGCCAGAAATAGCGACGGCTCCTCCCGCGAAGCTCGAATCGGATCACGACGCGCTGACGGGGCAGGTCGCGGATCATCGCGTGCCGCTGGATCCATTGCATCAGTCCATCGGGATCGATGGTGGACGGGCGCGTGTGCGGGACGAGCCACCGGACTCCCCATCCCCCCATGGCGTCGAGCACGATCGTGAGGTCGCGACCGGCGTCCGTGAGGTCGTATCCCACGGTTCGTCCGTCTTCGCCGACGTGACGTTCCACGATCGCGTCCTTCTCCAGTTGACGGAGCCGCTGGGCGAGCGTCGATCGCGAGATGCCGGGGAGACTTCGTTCCAATTCGTTGAAACGGGTGACACCTCTCAGGAGCTCGCGGACCACGAGGAGCCCCCAACGGTCGCCGAACAGGTCGAGGGACCGGGTGAGCGGGCAATATCCGTCGCGGGAACCCACCGAGTGAGGGTGCCACAGGTTCGGCGTCCGTACCAGTTCGCGATTCGAACTGGTAACGCGCGCCCTGCCTGACTACGGTCGAACCGTTCCGAGGGATGCCGGGAGGTGCACAGCATGATCGCGTTGATGGGTGCGGCAGGAAACGTCGGGAGCAAAGTCGCCAACCTGCTGTTGCAGGCTGGTGAGGATGTTCGAGCACTCCAACACGGACGGGACCTGACGGCCCTCCGCGAAGCGGGTGCGGAGGTCGTCAAGGGCGATGCGATGATCGCTGACGAGCTCACGCCGTTCTTCGACGGCGCCGTCGCCGCGCTCGTGTTGCTCCCCGAGAACGTCGCGGATCAGGCGTTCGAGGAGAACCGGGTGGTGATGAGCCGGGCGATCAGCGACGCGCTGCGCGCGTCGGGCGTGCCCCACGTCGTCGTGCTCAGCACCCTCGGAGCCGATCGTGCCGACGTCCCCGGACCTCCCCGAGGGCTCCATCGGTTCGAACGAGATCTTTCCGAGCTCGAAGGAACGAACGTGTTGGTGTTGAGGTCCGCGGCATACATGGACTACCTGCTCGTCGCCCTCCCGATGATCGAGGAGCAGCACATCAACGGAAGTGCGATCAGGGGCGACGTGCCGTTCCCGATGGTCGCGACGGTCGACGTTGCGAACGAGGCGGCCGAGCGGCTACGCCGTCGCGACTTCTCCGGCCACGAGGTCATGTTCCTGCTCGGCCCCGAGGACCTCACCATGGCCGAGGCGACGACGGCGATCGGCAAGCGGCTCGGTACGCCGGGCCTGCCGTACGTCGAGTTCCCGCCGGACGGAGTGAAGGCCGCGCTCATCGGCGCAGGGATGTCGGGTGAGGTTGCCAGCCTGATCGTCGACCTCCAACTCGCCCGCAACGAAGGCTTCTTCGGCAGCGTGGATCGCCCGGCAGCATCGACGAGCCCCACGCGGCTCGAGGACTTCTTGAACGAGGCGCTCCCGTCCCGGGCGGCTGGATGACCATCCTCGCGGGGGCGCCGCTGGAGCCCGCCTCTGTCGAAGCGCTTCGTACCCGCTTCCGAGGCGCCCTTCTGCGACCGGGTGAAGAGGGATTCGACGAGGCGCGCCGGGTCTGGAATGGGGCGATCGACCGGCGGCCCGCGCTGATCGCTCGGTGCGCGGGGGCCGACGACGTCGTCGAAGCGGTGAGGTTCGCGCGCGAACGCAACATGTTGGTCTCGGTCCGCGGTGGCGGTCATGCAGTGGCCGGCCACGCTGTCTGCGATGACGGGGTGATGATCGACCTGTCCCTGATGAAGGCCGTCCATGTGAACGCAGAGACACGGATCGCCCGTGCTGCCGGGGGAGTCCTTTGGGGCGAACTCGATCGCGCGACGCAGGGTTTCGGTCTCGCGACGACCGGTGGCGTGATCAGCCACACCGGGATCGCGGGCCTGACGCTTGGGGGCGGACTCGGCCACCTGATGCGGAAGCACGGGCTCACCGTCGACTCCCTTGTCTCGGTCGATGTCGTGACCGCCGAAGGTCGGCGCATCCGTTCGGACGATCGGACCGAGCCGGATCTCTTCTGGGGCGTGCGGGGCGGCGGAGGCAACTTCGGGATCGCGACCTCGTTCGAATACCGCCTCCATCCGACCGGCCCGATGGTGTTCGGGGGACCCGTCGTGTGGCCGCTAGAGAACGCGCAGACGGTGCTCCGATTCCTCGATCGTTTCGCCGCCGAGGCTCCCGACGAGTTGGGGATCACGCTCACCACCAGGCTTGCACCCCCGATGCCGATGTTGCCTCCAGACCGCTACGGCACACCGGTCGTGATCCTGCTCCTCGTCTGGTCCGGCGATCCCGCACGTGGCCGAGAGGTCGTCGAGCCGTTGCTCAACGTCGGCACCCCGATCGCGGAGGCGGTCCGACCGGTGCCGTACTTGATGATCCAGTCGATGCTGGACGGAGGCGCCCCTCACGGGATGCACTACTACTGGAAGTCTCATCGCCTTCCGGAGATGTCGGACGATGTGATCGACGTGCTCGTGCAGCGCCTCGATGCCATCACGTCCCCGTTCTCGCAGATCTCCGGCTGGGCGGTCGGCGGTGCAGTCACGCGTGCGGATCCCGATGCGACCGCCGTTGGAAGCCGCGAGCGCAAGGTTGGGTTCGAGATCAACGTCACCGCTGCGTGGCCGGCGCGCGATCCGGAAGGCGAACGTCATACGGCCTGGGTGCGCGAGGGGTGGGACCTCCTCAGCGAGCACGCTTCGGGGGTCTACGCCAACTTCCTGTCCGACGAAGGCGCATCCGGCGTGGAGGTGGCATACGGAGACCGGCTCACGCGGCTCCGGTCTCTCAAGGACCGTTACGACCCGACGAACTTCTTCAGCCTGAACGCGAACATCGAGCCGAGCCACAGCTCGGCGTCGTCCTGAAGCGCCTGGTGTGACCGCTCGGGTTCGTCCGATCCGCGTAACGCTATGGCGGGCCGGGAACACGGTGTCCACGTCCGGAGCCAAGGAACGGGACACCCTGGAGACCTCCATGGAAGGCGCGGTGTTCGTACAGACGAACGCAGTGCACAACGAGGTGATCGCGTACGCACGCGACGCCGCTGGGATGCTCGCGCCCGCGGGCACATTCGCGACCCGCGGAGCCGGCAACGACGAGTCACACCTGCCGTCGCAGTCGGGCTCATTCCGGGGCCGGGCTAAGCAGGCGCCCTCAGCGCACGAGCGACGTCGTCTGGAAAGTCCGGCACCAGTTTCCGCTAGCTTCCAACGATGACTTCGTTCCTCCGTATCTACGCGGATCGCGATGGAGAGTCCCACTTCGAGGATGTGGCACTCAAGTTCGAGCAGACCGACCTCGTCCCGCCAGCGCCGCCCGTGTTCATGACGACGCTCGCCGCCTCAGATCGGTACGGATTCGAGTTGGTGCATCCGGGCTGGCACGGTGATGCGCACCCGGTTCCGCAGCGGTTGCTCGCCGTCTATCTGTCTGGGACCGGCACGATGGAGGCAAGTGATGGAGAGGTGCGAGTGCTTGTTCCGGGAACGATCCTCCTTGCCGAGGACACGACCGGGAAGGGCCACGTAAGCCGCGTGACCGGCGGGGAAGACATGCTTGTGCTGATCTTGATGCTGCCGTGACCTCCTAGCCGACAAGGCGAGAGGGCTGTCGAGGACGCGGACGGCGAGTGCCGAACTTGCGTCGGTCCCGCACCGCTATCCGAAGAAACGGCCTCTGACCTGCTGTGGGTACTACCGCTCTTAACCTGTGGGTACTCCTCAAGAAGGGCGGCAAACCGTGTGGTCAGGGAGTTCTGAGAACACCCCACCGACCGACCGACCGACCGACGTTCTCAAGAGGCACCGTTGTTGACCAGCGGACGGACGGCGCCGAAACCGGATCAGTGAACGGTGAGTATCCGCCCCGGGCAGGTCCAGGCAGGCGGTCCACGACCCTGGCGCTCGGTGTCATCCACAGTGGCGAGTTTCATAGGCGTCTACGATGCGAACTCAACCTGGTGGAAACGTAAACCTGAATCCGAAGGAGCAGCAACCATGTCGATCGTCCGCGTCCACAACTTCTCCATCTCGCTCGACGGTTTCGGGACCGGCGAACCTCAGAGCCACGACGCACCGTTCGGCCACGCCGGCGAACGACTGCACGAATGGATGTTCACGACCCGGTATTGGCGCGAGATGGTCGGCGAGCCCGGCGGCACCCGCGGCCTCGACGACGCCTTCGCGCGGCTGCACAGCCCCGGGATCGGCGCCGAAATCATGGGTGCCGGGAAGTTCGGCTACCCAGGATGGCACGAGGACCGGGAGTGGAAGGGCTGGTGGGGTCCCAACCCGCCGTTCCACACACCGGTCTTCGTCCTCACCCATCACGCGCGTCCGCCGATCGAGATGGAAGGCGGGACGACGTTCCACTTCCTCGACGTGTCGTCCGCCGAAGCGCTTGAAACCGCTCGGGAGGCTGCGGACGGACAGGACGTGCGCATCGGTGGAGGCGCCACCGTGATCCGCGACCTCCTTGCTGCGGGGCTTGTGGATCACATGCATACCGTGGTCGTCCCCATCCTTCTCGGCCGCGGCGTTCGGCTCTGGGACGGACTGGAGGGCGTCGAGAAGGACTACCAGGTTGAGGCCACCTCCTCGCCCAGCGGGGTCACACACGTGACGTTCACCCGCGCGGGCGTCTAAGCCGCCACCTCCCACGCACATCCAGTGGTCACACGACTGGAAGGAACCATCGAGCCGGTTGGGCCCACGCTTCCGGTAAAGGCGGTCGCGAGCCGAGCAACGATCGAGCTGACTAGAAGGGACTCGGCACTATTGAGGAGTGCGACATCCAAGTGGAGGGAACGAAGACGCCGGAACTACTCGTGGACTTCATCACCTCACTCGATGGCTCTGACCTGCTGTGGGAGGTCGAGGTGTTCCCTATCTACTGAGGCCGCTGACACTTCAGGCGGAACGTGACACGGCGAAGAGCTGCCAGGTTCCAGGGACGCCCTTCAGCGCGTGCTCGCCACGATCGTCGAACTCGATCCCGGATCCCACGACGAGGTCCTTCACCGTGGAGGACGCCATGGTCTCGCCGGCTTCGGCCTCGGCCATGACGCGCGCGCCGAGGTGGACCGCGATGCCTCCGACGTCTCCGTCGACCAGATCGATCTCGCCCGTGTGCAGGCCGGCTCGCACGTCGACCCCGATCCCACGGAGGAACTCGTGGATCGCCTCCGCGCATCGGATCGCGCGGGCGGGACCGTCGAAGGTCGCGAGGAATCCGTCACCAGTCGTCTTCACCTCTCGTCCTTCGAACCGATCGAGCGCTCGACGGACGAGCTGGTCGTGCTCGGCGAGGAGCTCTCGCCATCTGGCGTCTCCGATCTCGGACGCGCGGTCGGTCGACCCGACGATGTCGGTGAAGAGCACGGTGGCGAGCACGCGGTCGTGTCGCGGAGCCGGGCGGGATCCCGTGACGAAGTGCTCGATCTCGCGCAGTAGGGCGTCCTGGTCGCCCGACCACAGCAGGCTGCCGCGGCCCGGCAGCTCGACGTACGTTGCGCCGGCGATCCGTTCGGCCAGGTAGTGGCCGTGCGCGGATTCGATCGGGGTATCCGCCCGAGCGACGACGAGCGTCGGGACCCGGATGGCCGGCAGGATCCCACGGATGTCCGTCGCGTTGATCATGTCGACCATCGAGGCGGCGGTTCCCGGACTGACGGAATGACGCTCATAGCGCCCCCATGACTCGCGGAGCGCGACGTCATCGGCGTCGTCTGGATCGAACAGGTCGAGCATCATCCCCGTTCCCCATGTCGACCCGAATGCCTCGACGATCTCGCGCGCCTGGGATGCGGTGAGTCCCCACGGATAGTCATCTGCGCGCGTCAGTCGCGCGAACCCGTCGATGATGACGAGGGCACGCACGCGGTCCGGGTACGTCGCCGCGAAGACGCACGCGAGGAACCCACCGGCCATCGCCGTGACGATGGCTGCCTTTTCGCTCCCGATGTCGTCGAGCACGGCCCGCAGGTCGTCCATCCACTCTTCGAGCGTCGGAAGCGCCGTCGCTGGCACGGGATCCGACAAGCCGACCCCGCGCTTGTCGAAGCGGATCACACGCGCGAACGCGGAGAGACGGTCGTTGAACCGCGCGAGCGGTCTGACCTCGCGCTCGATCTCGACGTTGCTGAACCACTGCTCGGCCACGACGACGTCCACGGGACCCGAGCCGAGGGTCCGATAGGCGATATGGACGTCACCGCTCTTCGCGTACCGGGTGGTGCTCGCCATGGGGCTTCAGTGTGGGCCGACGACGTTCGGCCGGCAAGCGAAGCTCCGGTCATTTAGGTTCGAGGGCGCGGCCGCCGCGTCCGGGAACGACGGATGCTGAGATCGAAGCAGGGCCGAGCAGACGAAGGAGGCGTACACGGCCTTCGCGATCCAGATGTACTCGGCCTCGGCCATCGCGAGGATCGCGCCCCCGACGCACCAGCGCATGACGGAACCGCCGGTCGCCGGCGGCTATCCCGACGTCGGGTAAAGTCCTTCGTCCGCTGAGGGCTACCGAGGAGAAGTGGTGTTCGCCAAGCTGGGACGTTGGTGTTTCCGGAACCGGGGCAAGGTCGTTCTGCTCTGGCTCGCCACGCTGATCGCGGCCGGCGGTGCCAGCGGCGCGATCGGCACCGCGTACAGCACTGAGTTCGCTCTTCCCGACGTGGAGAGCCGCCGCGGGTTCGACATCCTCGACGAGCACTTCGCCGGCTCCGGCGCGGGCGGTGAGGGCGGCACGATCGTCTTCCGCGCTGAGCAGGGCGTCACCGACCCCGAGGTGCAGCGGGCGATGAGCGCCTTCTTCGACGAAGCCAGCGGGATCGAGGGCATCACCGTCACGAGCCCGTACGAACCGGAAGGAGCCCAGCAGATCGCTTCCCAGGGTCCGGAGGCCGGGCAGATCGCCTATGCCCAGATCGGGCTTCCCCGCAGCATCACGATCGAGGAGGCGACGGCGATCGGCACGGAGCTGCGGGAGTTGATCCCGGAGATCCCGGGCGTGCAGATCGAGGTCGGGGGAGCGCTGCTCGCCGAGTTCGAGGTGCCGAGTTCGGAGCTGCTCGGCCTCGCGTTCGCCATCATCGTGCTCATCCTCGCCTTCGGGTCGGTGCTCGCGATGGGCCTGCCCGTCGGCATCGCCCTCGCGGGCATCGGCGTCGGCACGATCCTCGCCGGGCTGCTCAGCCACGTCCTCTCGATCCCGGACTTCGCGACGACGGTGGCCGTCATGCTCGGCCTCGGTGTCGGGATCGACTACGCGCTCTTCATCGTGACCCGATATCGGGAGAACCTGCACAAGGGTGCCTCCGTCGAGGACGCGACGGTCGTGGCGCTCGATACCGCCGGCCGGGCGGTCGCGTTCGCGGGCACGACCGTCGTGATCTCACTCCTCGGGATGGTTCTCATGGGCCTGGCGTTCATCACGGGCCTCGCCGCCGCCGCGGCCACCGTCGTCGCCGTCACAGCGGTCGCGTCCCTCACGCTGCTGCCGGCACTCCTCGGTTTCGCCGGGGAACGGGTCGAGGTGACCCGGTGGAGGGGTCTCATCGCCGCGCTCCTGGTGGCGATGGGCCTCGTGGGCGTCGCCCTCGCGTTCCCGCCGCTCGCCGTCGTCGGGCTGTCGCTGGCCCTCGTGGTGATCGTGGCGAGCCTCGCTTTCGCGCCGCTCCGACGGACGGTCCCTCACCGCCGGCCACGGCCGCTCTCCGAGACCCCCGCGTACCGATGGAGCAGGCTCATCCAGCGCCGCCCGTGGATCTCGGCGATCAGCGGTGCCGCGATCCTGCTCGTGCTGGCCGTCCCCTTCTTCAGCCTGCGGCTGGGGTTCTCCGACGAGGGCAACTACCCGGAGGAGACCACCACTCGCAAGGCGTATGACCTCCTGGCGGCCGGGTTCGGGCCCGGCTTCAACGGGCCGTTGCTCCTCAGCACCGAGGTCCCCGAGGGAACCGCCGTGACGACGCTCGAGGGAGTGACCGAGGCGCTCGCCGCCGACCCGGGGGTGGCGTTCGTGACCCCTGCCGTCCCCAACGATCCCGAGCAGCCCACCGCGGCACTGTGGCGGCTGTTCCCGACGACGGCACCGCAGGACGAAGCGACGACCGATCTGGTCACCCGACTCCGCAACGAGATCCTGCCGGCGGCGACGCAGGCAACGGGTCTCGACGTCGCGGTCTCCGGCGCGGTCGCGGCCTCGGTCGACTTCTCTCAGTATCTGGCCGCACGCATGCCGCTGTTCATCGGCGTCGTCCTCGGTCTGTCCTTCCTCCTGTTGATGCTGGTGTTCCGGTCGTTGCTGGTTCCTCTCAAGGCGGTGGTGATGAACCTGCTCTCGATCGGAGCGGCCTATGGCGTCGTCACCGCGATCTTCCAGTGGGGCTGGCTCGGAAGCCTGCTCAACATCGAACCCGCTCCGATCGAGCCGTTCGTCCCGATGATGATGTTCGCCATCGTGTTCGGCCTGTCCATGGACTATGAGGTGTTCCTTCTGTCCCGGATCCGCGAGGAGTACCTCCGTGACGGGGACAGCAGGCTTTCCGTCGCCGACGGCCTGGCGGCCACGGCACGGGTGATCACCGCAGCCGCCGCCATCATGGTGGTGGTGTTCGGCAGCTTCATCGGCGAGAGCGACCGCATCGTCAAGCTGTTCGGCGTCGGCCTCGCCAGTGCCGTCCTCCTCGACGCCACGATCGTGCGCATGCTGCTCGTGCCTGCCACCATGGAGCTCCTCGGCGATTCCAACTGGTGGCTGCCGAGATGGCTCGACCGGGTCCTCCCGCGGGTCGCCGTCGAGGGTGAGGACCTCGAGGTCCCACAGTCCGAGCTCGAGACGGTGTGAGTCGACCGCGCTCGACGAAGGAGGGAGCACCTGCTCGGACACGCGTTCTGGGTCGGACCGTGAACACGTCCCTCGCTTGAGGCGCTGATATCGTTCCCACATTGTGATTCGCGGTGAGTCGGGACCATCCTCATGACGCGCGGTGCGGTGTCCATCGCCCGCGACCCGGAGGATGCGCTCGCCGTCAGGCCGGCGGTCGGCTGGGCTATCCAGCAGCTCCGAACGGCCCTCGAGTCGAAGGGGACGCGGGTCGCCGTCCTCGATCCGGGTCCATCAGGCGACCCTTCCGATCCTGTGCTCCTCGTTGCCGGGACGGAGAGCGGAGGGGCGCGGACGGTCCTCGAAGGCGCCGGGGTGTCGATCCCGGCGGTCCCTGAGGCCCTCGGCCTCGTCCCGGGTGGTTCGGACGGTCGGCCGCTCCTCCTCGCCGGTGGTTCGGATCAGCGAGGGCTCATCTACGCCGTGCTCGAGCTCGCGGACCGCGTCGAGCTCGCATCGGATGATCCCCTCGGCGCCCTGCGGATCGACGCGCCGATCGTCCAGCGGCCTGCCAATGCCGTGCGAAGCGTCGCTCGCCTGTTCGCGAGCGAGAAGGACGACAAGCCATGGTTCCACGACGAGGGCTTCTGGCGTCGCTACCTCTCGATGCTGGTGGCGCAGCGCTTCAACCGCGTCAACTTCATGGTCGGGCTCGGGTACAACTTCCCCTGGAACGTGACCGA
>JBOGVC010000183.1:0-6710 GCA_050695275.1 Actinomycetota bacterium
GGGGCCGAGGACGTCGTGGTCGTGGGCGGCGGCGTCATCCCGGCGGACGACATCCCCAAGCTCAAGGAGGCCGGCATCGAGGAGGTCTTCACCCCCGGAGCCAACACCGGCGACATCGCGTCGTGGCTCCGCGATCGGTTGAGCGCGAAGGCCTGACGGGAGTCGCGTGGATCTCTACGAGCACATGGGGAAGGATCTCTTCCGCGCTCATGGCATGCAGACACCGCGCGGCGTCATCGCCTTCAGCGGTGAGGACGCGGCCGCCGCCACGCGAGAGCTGGGCGGCCGGTCGGTCGTGAAGATCCAGGTGCAGGTGGGCGGCCGCGGCAAGGGCGGCGGGGTCGAGCTCTGCGAGTCCCCCGAAGCCGCCGCGGCGGCCGCCGACCGGATGATCGGCACCGCGTTCAAGGGATTCGCCGTCACGCGCGTCCTCGTCGAGGAGCTCCTGCCGATCGCCCGGGAGTTCTACACGTCGCTCCTGCTGGATCGCTCACGCGGCGACTACCTCGCGATGATGACGGCCGAGGGTGGCGTGGACATCGAGGAGCTCGCCCGGACGCGTCCGGAGGCCCTCCGTCGCATCCACATCGATCCACTGCTCGGCCTCCGCGGATATCACGTCCGGGAGCTCGTCGGGACGCTGCCGGCCGAGGCGTGGGAGGGGGCCAGCGAGGTGTTCCGGAGGATGTACGAGCTCGTCGTCGACCGTGACGCGACCCTCGTGGAGATCAACCCGCTGGTCCTCCTGGAGGACGACCGTGTCGTCGCCCTCGATGCCAAGGTCACGATCGACGACAACGCGCTGTGGCGCCACGCGGACATCGCGGAGCTCGAGGATCAGTTCCCGATCGACGAGGTGGAGGCCCGGGCGAAGGAGCAGGGGCTGCAGTACGTGAAGCTCGACGGGGACGTGGGCATCATCGGCAACGGCGCGGGGCTCGTGATGTCCACCCTCGACGTGGTGGCGCAGGCCGGTGCCCGGGCCGCGAACTTCCTCGACGTGGGAGGCGGCGCGTCGGCGGATCAGATGGCCACGTCGCTCGAGGTGGTGCTCTCTGACCCCGCCGTGAAGGTCGTGCTCGTGAACATCTTCGGAGGCATCACGCGGTGTGACCTCGTGGCCCAGGGGATCCTCGAGGCGCTGGAGCGTGTCGACGCGCGCGTCCCGATCGTGGTGCGCCTCGACGGCACGAACGCGGAGGACGGCCGTCGCATCCTGTCCGATGCAGCGCATCCACGGATCGTGCCGGTGGCGAACATGCTCCAAGCGGCCGAGGAGGCCGCGGATCTCGCGGGGGCCGAACCGTGAGCATCCTCGTCGACGAGCGGACGAGCCTCGTGGTCCAAGGCATCACCGGGAACGAGGGGACGTTCCATACGCTCCGGAACCGCGACTACGGGACGAAGGTCGTTGCCGGCGTGACGCCCGGCAAGGGTGGTCAGGACGTCGAGGGGATCCCCGTCTTCGACACCGTCGCGCGCGCCGTCGCCGAGACCGGGGCGAACACGTCGATGATCTTCGTTCCCCCGCGGTTCGCCGCCGAGGCGATCCTCGAAGCCGTCGACGCCGGGGTCGGCCTCGTCGTGTGCATCACCGAAGGCATCCCGGTCCGTGATCTCGCGAACGTCCACAGCTACCTGGAGGCGTCGGGAACCCGGCTGGTGGGGCCGAATTGCCCGGGTGTGATCTCACCCGGGGCGGCGAACGTCGGCATCATCCCGGGTGAGATCTGCGCCCCCGGCACGGTGGGGCTCGTCTCCCGCAGCGGCACACTCGTGTATCAGATCGTGCACGAGCTCACGCAGCGGGGGATCGGCCAGTCCACGTGTGTGGGGATGGGAGGCGACCCCGTGCACGGGATCGGGTTCGTCGAGGCCCTCGAGCTCTTCCAAGCCGACGCCGAGACCGAGCTCATCGTGCTGACGGGTGAGATCGGCGGCGACGACGAGGAGCGCGCGGCCGCGGTCATCGCCGAGAGCGTGACGAAGCCGGTCGTCGGCTACATCGCCGGCTTCGAGGCCCCTCCGGGCAAGCGGATGGGCCACGCCGGAGCGATCGTGACCGGATCGAGCGGCACCGCGGCGGCGAAGGCGGAGGCGCTCGAAGCGGTGGGAGCCGCCGTCGGGCGCAACCCCACGCAGGTGGCCGACCTGGTGGCGGAGCGCCTGGGGTGAGCTCGCCGGCGCCCCCGGGCTCTCCCGGAGGGCTCGCCGACGTCGGGAGGACGATCGGTCGAGCCGTGGTCGGCGGAACCGTCGCGTTCGCCGGAGCGATCGCCGTCGGTCAGCTCCTCGCCGGAGCCGGGTTCCTCCTCGTCGGCGGGTACGGGCTCTGGTCGTGGGTGAAGGCGGGCCTCCTCGCGGTCCTGCTGGCCCTCCGTGCCGATGTCGTGGCAACGGTGCGAGGCGCTCCGATCTTCTCGGATGCGGACCTGCCGGCCAGCGTCCACGTTCGCTTCGTCCCGATGCTGCTGACCATCGCGTTCCTGGTGTTCGCCGCGGGAGCGGGCCGCCGCGCGGCCCGGCCATGGTCCGGCTCCTCTCCGCTCGTCGCGTCCGTTCTCGCAGCGGCCGGCGCGGCGGTCCCGGCCGCGCTCCTCGGGGCGATCTGCGCGAGCGTGGTCACGCTCTCCTTCCCCATCTTCGATCTTCGGCTCCGGGTCGACGGCGCGAGCGCGGCGCTGTGGGCGGCGATCCTGGCTGCGGCCGGCGCGGGGACGGGCGCGTACCTGGAACGAGCCTCGCGCCGGCGGTTCGCCTCGGTGCTCCGCGGCGGTCTGATCGCGTACGGCTGGGCGCTCGGACTCCTCGCCGTCGGTGTCCTCGTGATCGCGACACTCGAACCGACGGTGACCCGCAGCTATGTGGACGGCCTCACAGGCCTTGGAGCCGGGGGCGGCGTGCTCTTCGTCTCCCACCTCCTGGCGATCCCCGCGCAGAGCGCTCTGCTGCTGGCGCCCGCTTCGGGCTCCTGCGTGGAGATCCTCGGACTGGGATCGACGGTCGAGTTGTGCTCGTGGCGCCTCGAGGGATCGGGGCCCGTCGGTGCGCTCTTCGTACCGGAGCCGCTCGCGCTGTCCCCGTGGCTCTGGATGCTGAGCGTCATGCCGCTCATCGCGGCGATCCTCGGTGGCTGGCGAGCGGCGGCCGGCACGACGACCGCCGGCGGCCGAGCTGTTGGGGCGGGAGCTGCCTCGGGGCTGGTGTTCGCGTCGCTCGCCATCCTCGGGAGCTGGTTCGTCGCTCCGCAGTTCCTCACCCTGTCGCGGCTCGTGTCGGTGCATCCGGCGTGGGTCCGGACGGCATCCGCGGCACTGATCTGGGGTGTGGCGGGCGGTGCGATCGGCGGGTGGCTCGCCGGGCGCGGCTACGAGGAGCCGGGGCTCCCGAGGCCGACCTCGGCGTAGTTCGTCTCGATCGCCGTGAAGCGACGCCAGGCAGCCGCCCATCCGTCGTCGTCACGCGGGAAACGCTCGAGGGGGCGGGTTGGATCGGTCCGTTGCCAGATCCCGAAGAACGTCCGCCCGTAGCCGAGCAGGTACGTCGACCCCGAGTGGGTGTACTGGAGCACCTGGTCGTCGGAGGGATCGGGTGCCGGGGATCCGGACGAGTGCATGCCGGCTCCCGCCATCGGCTGCGTGGCGCCGGTCCCACCGGTCGAGGCGGATCCACCCGCGCCGACGGGGACGTTGTTGGGCTCGAGCTGCACGAACCGGGTCCACGCGTTCCGCCACCCCTCGTCCGTCCGCGTGAAGGTCTCGACCGGGTGGCCAGGTGTCTGGCGATCCCAGATGCCGAAGAGATCCGCCTCGAAGCCCAGCACGTAGCGATACCCGGAGTGCGTGTACTGCGCCGTTGCCGGCGACGGGCTGAGGGCCGCGCCCGATCCGGCCGGCGTGGCTTCCGCCGCCCAGCCGGACGACGTCTCGGCGGGCGTCGATCCCGCGCCGGTGGACGTTCCTTCGGGCCGTTGCTGCATGGCGGTCTCCGGATCGGTGCGGAGGTCGCTGAAGCAATAGCGACACTTGATGGCGTCGTCCTGGATCTCCTCGGCGCAGTAGGGGCACTTCTTCACGACGGGTCCTTTCGACGGTTTGGCCGACAAGGTGGGGACCGAAGGCTACTCCGAAAACGGAAGAGGCGGACCCGGCTCGCGGGCCCGCCTCTCGCGGAGGTGCGGATCGGTCAGGTCACATGTCCGACGTGCCCGACGGGGGCATCCCACCGCTCGGCGGGGGCGGCTCGGTCGGTGGTGTGCTCGGCGGGGGTGTGCTCGGCGGTGGTGCGCTGGGCGGAGGTGCGCTCGGAGGCGGAGTCCCGCCGCCCATCGTGCCGCCTCCCGTGTCGCCCATCTGGAAGCCGCCGCTCGACTGCACCTTCTGCCAGGCGCCCCAGCCGATCGCGACCAGGAGGATGAGTCCGATGAATGCTGCCCACGCCGGGGACTCGGTGAGCACGAAGATGAACTTCAGGAGCCCGAAGGCCGCGACCCCGAGTCCCAGGAACCCGGTGAGCTTGTCCGCCGACATGGATCCCATGTTCATGTTCGCCATCGAGCCGGTCATGGACAGGACGCCCACGACGATGAGCGCGATCGCGAGGAGACCCATCAGCACACCGAAGATGCCTCCGCTTCCCTGCCATGCGCTCACGGTGCCCACGCAAACGTCGTCCTGGCCGAGGAGGTCACCCAGATCCCCGAGATTGGCGCAGAACTTCTGCCAGGGAAGGAAACTGTCGATCAGGAGCAGGATGCTCCCTCCCGCGAGGAGCTTCTCGGCGGTCGACATCTTCGACATGTCGAAGCCAGACGAGCCAGAACCTTCCATGCATGGCTCCTTTCAGCCGCCGCGCGCACGCGCGACCGGGGTGGTTCTCCTTTGGATATCCAAGAGTGGACCGGTGCCTGAGTCAAACACCCTGCCTGGGACCGCGTTCGGTGATGGTGTTCACGATGGCGCCGGCGACCGCGATCGCGCCGCCGATTATCGCGATCCACGGGCCCCATGAGGCCTCCTGGAACGTCGGCGGGAACGCGATCGCGAGTCCCGCGGCTGAGGTGACCGCCGTTCCTGCGAGGACCACGAGAACCACTCCGGACCACGGGCCGTGCGTTCGGAGCCACCATGCCGCCGGCAGCAGGACGACCGCAGTCACGGCCGCCACCATCGACCACCGGAGACTCGGGACCCACGCACCGAGCAGGCGGTCGCCGGCGCCGGTCTGTGTCCACGGACCGATCGTGGCGACCACCGCAAAGACGGCGCCGGCGACTGCCCCCCTCGACCCGGCGACGGCCTGCTCGGGATCGGGCGGAGTGGTGAGGCCGGGATCGCCCAGCTCGGCCGCGAGGCACTCGGGACCGATCACGCGTCCTCGTACCGGGACCGCGCACGCGAGGCAGATGGGCTCGTCGCAGGCGTTGCAGCGGGCGACCGCTGTCCGGCCGGGATGATGGAGGCACCGCTCGTGCGACGTCGAGCGTGTGCCCTCGTCGACGAGCTCAGGGCGATCTCCCTCCGCTTCGATCGCCGCGGGGCCTGTGTCCCCGATCCGCTCAGATGTCCCGCGAGCCAGATCCTCGGCTTCCACGTCGATAGCGTACGGCCCGTGCCCGGGGGTTCGGGGATCAAGGAGGGAGCGCATCCCCGAGGAGAACCCCTCTGGTAGCGTGGCCCGGTCGATGGGGGAGCGGATCGCGGTGCTGGTTTCCGGCTCCGGAACGAATCTGCAGGCCCTCCTCGACCACCGGGTCTGCGGCCCGCGGATCGCACTCGTGCTCTCCGATCGACCGGGCGTCAAGGCGATCGAGCGGGCGGAATCCCACGGCGTCGAGTGGGTCGTGCTCGACCCGAAGGACGTCGATGGCCGGGAGGCGTTCGACCGCGCCGTGGCGGATCTGCTCCTTGATCGTGGGATCGACGTCGTGGTGACCGCCGGGTACATGCGGCTCCTGGGGCCGGCGGTGCTCGATGCCTATGGCGGCCGCTGGCTGAACGTGCACCCATCGCTCCTGCCGGCCTTCCCGGGGATGCACGGTGTGGCGGACGCGCTCGCATACGGAGCCAAGGTGACCGGTGTGACGGTGTTCCTGGTGGATGAAGGTGTGGACACGGGCCCCGTCGTCCTGCAGGAGGCGATCGACGTGCACGACGACGACGACTGGGACTCGCTGGAGCCTCGTGTGCACGAGGTCGAGCACCGCCTCCTGCCGGCCGCGACCGCCGCGCTGATCGAGGGGCGCATCCGTGTCGAGGGTCGCCGAGTGACGATCGAGGGAGGCACGACGTGACGGATGTGCCAGAGGTGGAAGAGGTGCGAGACGTGCGAGAGGTACGGCGAGCACTGCTCGCCGTCTACGACAAGACGGGCGTGGTCGAGCTGGCGCGAGGCCTCGCGGAGCTCGGCGTCTCCCTCGTGTCCTCGGGCGGGACCGCCGCCACGCTTCGTGAGGCCGGGGTGGAGGTGACGCCGGTCGAGGACGTCACGGGCTTCCCCGAGATGCTCGACGGCCGGGTCAAGACCCTTCACCCCCGGATACACGCGGGGCTGCTGGCGGACTCGCGCAAGCCCGAGCACCTCGCGCAGCTTGCCGAGCACGGGATCGAGCCCTTCGACCTCGTCGTGTTGAACCTGTATCCGTTCGCTGAGACCGTCGCGTCCGGCGCCGGCGTCGACGACGTGATCGAGAGGCGCATCCGTGTCGAGGG
>JBOGVC010000184.1:0-6066 GCA_050695275.1 Actinomycetota bacterium
ACCGCGGCGCTGCAGGGCACCTTCACCCAAACGATCGATCGGACGCAGGCGGTGCTCCGCGAAGGGGGCGAGGTCGTCGCGCGCGGGATCGGCGTCCATCAGACGGCCCTCTACGACATGCTGCTCGCCGGACTCCTCTTCGCGCTCCTGTGGTGGTTCATCGGGTCGCCGCGTCGGGAGGGCATCGCCACCCTCGTGTTCGCGCTCTCGTATGGCTGCATCCGGCTGCTCGAAGACTCGCTCCGGATCGACAAGCGCTTCGGACCCTTCACCGGGTCCCAGTGGACGGCGCTCACGGTCGCGATCGTCTCGGTGGGGTTCCTGATCGTGTGGGCCGCCTCGAAGCCACCCGGTGCGACGACGCCCGGCCGGGGGGACGCGCTCCCCGACGACGTCGAACCCGTTCCGACGTCGTGACCCTCAGCCCCGGTAGCGGACGGCGGTGTCTCGGAGTCGCGCGTGGACACCGTCGTAGGTCTCCACGCGAGGCAGATACTCCTTTCGCACCTTCGTGAGGAACGTGTAGTTCGGGTCGACGACGTTGGCGACGGGAGATTCGCTGACCTGCGTCAGCAGCTGATAGGCGTCCAGCGCCTCGAGCCCGAACTCGTCTCCCATCCAGGACACGAGGTCGGCGTGGGCGATGCGGAACGCGTCCTCCAGGGGACGGGCGGAGCCCGTCGACATGAGGTGGGTGTCGCTCTCGAGTCGAGGCCAGGGCGTCGGACGGCCCTTCACGACGTCGACCGCGATGACCGTGTCCATCGCCGCCTCCACCGCGACGCCGCAGGTCTCTCCCTCGCCCTGCCGGCAATGCCCGTCACCGATCGAGAACAGCCCCCCCTCGACGTTCACCCCGAGATAGCAGGTGACCCCCGCGCGCATCTCCGGCGTGTCCATGTTCCCGCCGTGCGCGTCGGGGACGAGCGATGACCGCGCCTCGAACGCCGCGGGAGCGACACCGACCGTGCCGTGCATCGGGTCGAGGGGCAGGATCGAGACGTGGTCGCCCTCGGTCGCCCGATAGGTCACTGTGCGCGCGCTTCGATCCACCTCGTAGATCCAGACGCGCTCCGGCAGCGGGTCGTGCAGCATCGCCGTCCGGGCGGTGGCCGTGAGTGCCCCGAACAGCGGCACCGTGCACGAGGCGGCCCAGTCGCGGGAGGGCTCGATCGAGATGAAGTGGATCGCCAGGGTGTCACCCGGCTCCGCTCCCTCCACGAAGAACGGGCCGGTCTGCGGATTCACGAAGGGGAACTCGATCACGCGCGAGACGTGGTCGTCGGGCCCGCGGACCTTCCCCCCGAAAGCGTCCTCCGTCCATAACTCGAGGATGTCGCCGGGCCTGACCGTCCGCACCGGGGGCACACCGCCGAAGGTCCACGCGAACTCCGAGGGGTCCGGACGGTACGAGAGCACGTCCATCGCGCGAGCATACGGAGTTCCGGTCGGACGGGTGGATCGGGCGCTCGCGGCCTCCTCCTTCGTCGCCGCGGCGGCTCCACACGCGGACACGGTCACGTCGTCGACGTACCAGCCGTCGATCCCGGTGCAGCCGTCCATCCCCATGTCGAACCGGAACCGGACGACGTCGCCTGGCCGGAGACGGGCACCCGTCGCCGCCAGGTCGATGATCGACGTCCCCCAGGAGCTGACCAGCTCTCCCGCGTCGGTCCCGGTGAAACCGGGCTGGCCGGCCAAGGGGTTCGTGTTCCCCGCCGCCGCGGTCTGGAGTGTCGCGTTGTACGGATTGAACAGGAACGCGGACGCCGGGATCAGCGAGTGCGCGCGTCCGTTCACGCTGATCGACACGTTGCCGCCGTCCCAGCCCTGCTCCGTGGCGATGTAGTGATCGAACGACAGGCGCAGCGTGCCACCGGGCAACGTGATCGAGGGACTCTCCATCCGCATCACACCGGAGATGTCGTTTGCGCCCGCGCCGCAATCGCCACCGTCCGGGTCCGCTCCGAACGCGGCCGATCCGGTCTCGCCGGCGGGCAGGCTCGAGTCGGTCGTCCAGTCCAGGTCCGGCCAGCCCTCGAACACGCCCTGGTTCGTGAGCGTCCAGCCGTCCAGGCCCGTCTCGAAGTCCTCGGTGAAGACGACGTCGGCCGTCTGGTCACCGCAGACCGGAGGCGCGTCGCCTCGCAGGATCGGTTGGAAGTTGCACTGCGTCGTCGGGTCGGTCCGGAACTCGACCGCATCCGTCATCGCGAGGACCGATGCACAGTTGCCGGACGTGATCGCCTGCCGGGCGCCGCCGGGCGGGGAGCTCCCCGTCCCGAGGTTGGGCAGTCGCACCCCCACGAGGTCGTTGCAGGAGGCGAGGAGCGCGTCCGCGTGATCGGGGAAGTCGCTCGACGGGGTTTGATAGACCGATCCCGCACGCCAGTACAGGTGGGCGGCCTTCGTCAGCCCGATCCCCGCGACGGTCTTGCCGTTGTAGGTCCCGCCGTCGACGAGCAGCGCGAACCCGTGGTTCGGGACGCCCGAGTTGGTGTGGACGCCGCCGTTGTCGTCGCCGGCGCAGAAGTACTCCTGATCCGTCACCTTTCCGGGGTCTCCGAGACAGGTCGGATCCCACATGTCGCGGATCGCGCCGTCGAACGCGGGGTCGTCCTCTCCCGAGAGCCACCGGAATGAGCTGCCCGAGGTGGCGCGGGCCTTCATCGTGACGTTCGCTCCGGGGAGCGCCTGCTTGATCGACGCGCCAGCGGTCCGGGAGATCATGACCGAGGGAATCGTGATCGAGGGGTCGACCCCCGGCATGATCGACGGACCCCCGATGATGTTGTTCACGATCATCACACCGGTCGCCCCGACCTTCTGCATGTTCGCGACCTTGACCGTGAACGTGCACGTCCCCCGATCGACCAGCGCGATGTTGCCGTCGATCGCCTGGGCGTTGTTCGGGCTGGTGCACCCGTCCGTGGGCGAGCCCTTGCCGTCGTTCGACAGCACGACATCCGCCGTCACGCCGGTCGTGTTCAGCCGCGGCCCGAAGCCTGCGGGGGCGGCCGCGCACGTGCCGAGCGCCGCCGGCTGGTTGACGATCACGGTCGGCCAGTTCTTGTGGCCGGTCTGGCTCGAGCAGGTGCCGACCGCTCGGTTCCCGCCCGGCGTGTCCTGTCCCGCGCCGTTGATCAGGTCGACGACGTCACCCCAGATGTCCGAGTAGGACTCGTTCAGGGCGCCCGACTGCCACTGGTAGATCAGGTTGTGGGTGTACTCCGTATAGGCGTGCCCCCACTCGTGGGCGACCGTGTCGTCACCGGTCACGCCCGTGCAGTAGTTCGTCGTGATGCCGTTCCAGTTCGCGTTCGGGCAGTTGATGCGGGGGTCGTTGTTGACCGTCTGCATCTCCGCGCCCTCGCCGTCGTAGGAGTCCCGACCGAAGGCGTGGGAGAAGAAGTGGTACGAGTGCCCGCTGAACGTGACGATGTTCTGCTGGTCCTCGGTCAGGTCACCGGGGAAGGGGTCGCCTTCCTCCCACACCTGGTCGTCCGGGTCGAAGTTCTCCTCGAAGACCCGGCGGAAGAGGTCGTTGTGCACCCCCGAGTAGCGGTTCACGATCTTCCCCGCGTTCGCGTGGACGAAGACGAACTCGCGGACGTCGGCTCCGTTCGTGACCTCGACCTCGTAGACCAGCTGGTTCGAGCCAGGCACGTTCCTGACGAGCCCCATCCGGTAGACCTCGAGCGTGGTCGAGGCCGCCCGAAGGCCGGTGGGAGCGGCCGCGGCTCCGTCAGCGCTCTCCTCCGTGACCGGGGGACGAGCGAGGACGTCGGCGATCGCCTTCTGTGCCGCCTGCGCCGGCGAGAGCCTGGCATCGGTGCTCAGGTCGACGTTCGGTACGAACGTGCCGTTGACGGCCGTCAGCCTGTTGGCGCGATCGAGGTGCGCCCGCACGAGGCCCGCGAACACCGGGAGACCTCTGTAGGTCTGTTCGTACGACACGTGTGTGAAGCCCTGGGCATCCTTCTTCGTCGACACCAGGCGCAGCTCCGCAGACGCGTTCCGGATCCCGAACAGCCTCGCGTATTCGGCGAAGAAGCCACCGGCCTTGCCCTGCGGCGTCGCGCTCCGGCTCTCGGGGAAGAGGTCGCCACCCGTCGCCACTCGGGCGAAGCCGACGTACCGCGTGCCTCGGTCGACGCTCAGCTTCACGTCGCCGATCGCATCCCGGCGGAGCCGCTGGAGCGACGCCGCTCCGACGCCTTTCGATCCGCCGTTCGACTGCCCGTTGGCCGGCAGGCTCGCGCCGATCACCAGGCCGAGCATCGTTGCGAGCATCACGAAGGTGACGCCCAGACGGGTGGTTCGCTTCATCCGGTCTCTCCTCTCGTGCCGACGACCGCCGATCCGACAGGCGCGTCGTGGTCGTTGCCAGGCCGAGAGACCTCGCCGCCCACCCCCCGATGAGCGAATGCGTTCGCGCTTCGACGCCACTCGGAAACTAGCTTGCGGTTCCTTGCGGCGTCAATCCCGCGTATCGGCTACGTACCGCCAGGTGGGGATGCAGTGCAGGCGTTCCCTGAGCGGGCGCTAGCGAGCCATCAGCTGGAGCGGTTTGCCGACCTTCGACTTCGTCGCGCGAACGACCGCCTCAGCCGCCTCGCGCAACGCGACGGCGGCGGGGGAGTCCGGATCCGACACCACGATCGGCACGCCCTCGTCTCCACCGGCGCGGAGCGCGGGCACGAGGGGCACCTGCGCCATCAGCGGGATCCCGAGCGTCTCGGCGGCCTCGCGACCGCCGCCTTCGCCGAAGATCGTCTCGCGCTCGCCGCAGTGAGGACAGACGAACCACGACATGTTCTCGATGACTCCCAGCGGTCGGAGGTTCGTGCGCTCGGCCATCTTGCCGGCGCGCTCGGCGACCTTCCTCGCCGCATCCTGCGGCGTCGTGACCACGAGCATCGAAGCACCCGGGATGAACGAGGCGAGCGAGATCGACACATCGCCGGTCCCCGGCGGCAGGTCGCAGAGCAAGAAGTCGAGGTCGCCCCACCAGACGTCGCCGAGGAACTGCTGGATCGCCTTGTGCAACATCGGGCCGCGCCAGATCACCGGTGTCTCCTCCGGCACGAAGTGGCCCATCGAGATCACCTTCACCCCGTGGGCCTCCAGCGGCAAGATCATGTCGTTGAATCCCACGGGCTTGCCGGCCGCGCCCAGCATCCGCGGGACGCTGAAGCCCCACACGTCGGCGTCCAGCACACCGACCGAGCGACCGGTCTTCGCCAGCGCAGCGGCCAGGTTCACCGTGACGCTGGATTTGCCGACACCACCCTTGCCCGAAGCGACCGCGATGATCGCGGTCTGCGGCGGGAACGCGATCGTGGTCTCCGGTGCGGCAGGTTGCCCGCCGCGAAGGCCCGAGACGAGCTTCTCCCGCTCGTCCGAGCTCATCGGCGTGAGCTCCACCTCGACGCGCTCCACGCCCTCGAGTGGCTGGACGGCGGCCGTCACGTCGCTCGTGATCCGATCCTTGAGCGGACATCCCTCGATCGTCAGCAGGACGTGGACGTGGACGACGCCGCCGTCCACCACGACGGACCGCAACATCCCGATCTCGTCGATCGGTCGACCGATCTCGGGATCCCGGACGCCTTTCAGGGCCTCCCGGACCTGCGCCTCCGTGGCCACGGACTCTCCTCCTGTCGAGTGGCGGTGCCTGGCCGTCGAGTGGCGGTGCCTGGCTCCGTTCCTCGGGTCTCGTTCGGGTCTGGGGTCTAAGCTCTGGTTGACACGGTGCGAACCGTGCAAAGCCCATCGTACGAGATGCGGAGATGAACGAACCCGCCCCCATCGAGATCCACAAGGCCCTCGCGGACGACACGCGCTACCGGCTCTACCGGTACCTGCGCCTGTCGGGCCGCCCCGTGCCGGTCCGCGAGCTGGCCACCCGCCTGAGCCTGCACGCCAACACGATCCGTCCACACCTGCGCCGGCTCGCGGACGCGGGCCTCGTCGCGTCGGAGACGCGGCGAGGCCCGTCTGCCGTCGGCCGCCCCCAGACCGTCTACACCGCTGTGGCCACGGGCGACCGGGAGGGGCGTGACT
>JBOGVC010000185.1:0-21535 GCA_050695275.1 Actinomycetota bacterium
TTGAGCACCATGACGACCGCCCGTCTCGCTGCCACCACCGCGAGCGGCGACTCCGACGCGTTGAGCACGAGGGCGCGTCCCATGCGCGCAGTGTAGCGACCTCGCAGGAACCACGAGGGATACGGGCACCCGAATCACAAGCGTGTAATCTGTCGACCGAAGGCGGGCCGGCCCGCGCGCGATGCCTGATCTTGCGACTAGGGGCCGCGCGGGGCGTCCGTTCGTGGGCCGGTCCCGCCCTCGAGCCACCCCTGGGCTCCGAGCCCGCGTTCTCGCCGCGGGCCGACCTCGGCGGTGTCGGGAACTTGCTCTCGCCGGCAGTCGTCTGCTATCTCGACGCAACCCCGATTCCGTCCCACACGTAAGATTGTGCACCTGCTACCGAGGTCAGGGGTCGGATGCGATGGAAGTACGAGAGAAGATCCCGGATCCCCGGGCGTTCGCTGCTCGGTTCCGCCAGATCGAGGAGAACGTCGAACGGGTCGTCCGCGGCAAGCACAAGGAGATCAGGCTCGCCCTCGTCGCCCTCGTCGCCGAGGGTCACCTGCTGATCGAGGACGTTCCCGGCGTCGGCAAGACGATGCTCGCCAAGTCGATCGCCCGGTCGATCGACTGCTCCTTCCGGCGGATCCAGTTCACGCCGGATCTGCTGCCCACCGATGTCACCGGCGTCAACGTCTTCAGCCAGGAGACCGGCGACTTCGAGTTCAAGCCCGGCGCGATCTTCGCCAACATCGTGCTCGGAGACGAGATCAACCGGGCGTCTCCCAAGACCCAGTCGGCGCTCCTCGAGTGCATGGAGGAGCGGCAGGTCACGGTGGATACCGAGACGCACACCCTCGGAACACCCTTCATCGTGATCGCCACCCAGAACCCGATCGAGCACGAGGGGACCTATCCGCTCCCGGAAGCGCAGCTCGACCGATTCATGATGCGCCTGGCGATCGGGTATCCCGATGCCGAGGTCGCCGCCGAGATCCTGGCGAGCCACGCGGCCGGGGCCCCGCTCGACGACATCCGGCCCGTGAGCGACGCGAGCGGTGTCCGCGAGATGATCCAGGAGGCGCGGAGGATCCACGCGGCACCGGCGATCCGCCGGTACATCGTCGATCTCGTGGAAGCGACCCGGCGGCACTCCGACGTCTACCTCGGCGCCAGTCCGCGAGCCTCGATCATGCTCCTGCGTGCCGCGCGCGCGCTCGCGGCAGCCGAGGAACGCGACTACGTGATCCCGGACGATGTGAAGACCCTCGCTCCGGTGGCCCTGCCGCACCGGATCATCGTCACCGCCGACGCGATCATGAGCGGGCGCTCCGCGGAGGTGCTCGTGCGGGAGATCGTCGACGAGGTCGACGTCCCTGTCGCGGAGAACCCTTGATGCTCGCGGCCCCCTGATGCTCGCGGGACGTGGCGTCGCCGTCTTCGTGACGGGCATCGCGATGTGGCTCGCGGCCCGGTTCCTCGGCTCACCCGGCCTGGAGGTCGTCGCGATCGGTATCGCCGCCCTCCCGCTGATCGCTTCGTTCGCGGCGAAGCGTGGCGCCCGACGGATCTCGGTCCGCCGGCGACTGTCCGACGTCCGGATCAGTCCCGGCTCCCGGGTCACCGTGACGCTCGACGTCGAGAACCGCTCCCCGATCGGGACCTCGTTCCTCTTGTTGGAGGACCGGCTCCCCACGCCGCTCGGACGGGCGGCCCGGCTCGTGATCGGAGGGATCCGCGCGGGGCACCGTGAAGAGGCCACGTACACGTTGGTCCCGCAGTCGCGGGGGCGCTATCTCCTCGGACCCCTCGTGATCGACGTGTCGGACCCGTTCGCGCTCAGCAGGTTGCGCCTGGAGTTCGACGAACGGGAGGAGTTGCTCGTCGCCCCCGAGATCGAGGATCTCGGCGCCGCCCCCGATCCCGCCTCGGGGCCGTCGTTCGGCGCCTCACGCGCTCGGCAGCTGTTCCGGACCGGTCAGGAGTACTACACGATGCGGTCCTATCAGGAAGGTGACGACCTTCGGAGGATCCACTGGCCCTCCGTCGCCCGGACGGGCGAGCTGATGATCCGCCAGGACGAATCGACCCGTCGCGCGAGCGGCCTGGTGTTCCTCGACACGCGGGCCGCCGCGCTCGGACGGACGCAGACGCCGGCCTTCGAGCGCGGGGTCTCCGCGGCCGCCTCCGTGGGCGTCCTCCTCGCTCGCCGAGGCTTCGTGCTCCGCCTCGGCACCACCGAGCTCCCGGCCGCGGCCCTGTCCGAGGAGCGGTTCCTGGACGCGCTCACCGGGATCTCGCACGCGGAGGTCCGGTCGATCGGACCGGCGCTCGCCCACCTCCGTTCGGGCTCGTCCCCGGACACCTCGCTCGTGTTCGTCTCCGCGCCTCTCGTTCCCGCCGAGCTGAGCGCCCTGATCCGGGCCGGGGCCGGTTTCGGTCAGAAGCTCGCGATCTTGATCTATCCCACCGATCCGCTGCGCTTGCCGCCGGAGCGACAGGCGCAGCTCGAAGGCCGGGCGAGCCAGGCCCGCCTGTCCCTGGCCCGAGCCGGGTGGGACGTCCTCGTCATGCCCCCGTCGATGAGATTGCAGGAGCGATGGCACACGCCGCTGGAACGTCCGCTCGCGCGCATCGTCTGATCGCGCTCGCCGCCGCGATCCTCCTCGCGGTGACCACGGCGCTGGCGTTCGGGCGCGTGTTCCTGGGGGCGAGCTCGACCCTCGCCCTGGTGGCGGGCGCGGTCGCCGCGGCGGTGCTCGCCGCCGCGTTCGAGCGGAGGAGCCTGCTGCTGGCGACGGTCGTGAGCGGCGTGGGCCTCGCCCTGGCGATCGGGCTGATCGTGTTCCCCCAGACCACCTGGTACGGCCTGCCCACCAGCGAGACGCTCCGGGCAGCCCTCGACGCCGCCGCGCTGGTGGGCGAGCAGGCGAGGATCCAGCCCGCACCGGCCGAGCCGATCGATCCCCTCCTGCTGGCCGCCGTCGTCTCGCTGTGGGCCGCCGTGTTCTCCGCGCACGCGCTGGCGTTCCGCGCGGGGAGTCCCCTCTTGGGGCTGGTGCCGCCCGTGGCGCTGGTGGCCTTCGCCGACACCGTGCTCGAGGAGTTCGTGAAGCCGCTCTACGGCCTGGCGTTCCTCGCCGCGGCGCTGCTGGTCGTGTTCGCGGACGGTCTCGCGCGCGTGCAGGGATGGGGACCGGTGTGGGCGTCCGGGCGGCGCGGGGTCGCCGCGACGGCCGGCCGGGGAGCGCGCCGACTCGCGTTCACAGCGCTCGGAGCAGCGCTGCTCTCACCGATCCTGGTGCCCGGGTTCGGATCGAAGGGGCTCATCGACTTCGGGACACCGGCGGCCGATCGCGTGGCGATCGACCCGTTCGTCTCGGTCGAGGCCGAGCTGACCCAGACGGAGCCCGTCGAGGTGCTCCGCGTCACCACGGACCGCCCCGGCTACATCCGGCTCGTCACGGTGCCCGAGTTCGACGGGGTGGGCTGGAGGGAGGCGGAGGCGTCCCAAGGCATGCTGCTCGCCGAAGGCGTGGAGCTCCCGGATCCGGGCCGAGGCGAGGAGACCACCGTCCGGATCGAGATCGTGAAGGACCTGGGGCAGGGCTACGTCCCGGCTCCCTCCTCCCCGATCGGTTCGATCGAGGGGATCACCGGAAGGACCGTCCGCTACGACGATGACCTGTGGAACGCGTCCGTGGATCGACCCTTGAGCGAAGGCGACATCTACGAGGTGACCACCTACCGCCCGGCGGTGACGGCCGAGGCGCTCCGGAACATCCCGTTCTTCAACACGCTGGAGGGCGGTCGCTACACCGATGTCCCGGACGACCTGGACGGGAGGATCCGGGCGATCGCACTCGACTGGACGAGGGGCGCCGACAACGTCTTCGACAGAGTGGTGGCGATCGAGCAGCGCCTGCACAGCTCCGGCGAGTTCGGCTACCAGGTCGACACCCCGCTCCGGTCGGGATCGAGCTCGATCCTCGAGTTCCTGACCGAGACGCGAGCCGGCTTCTGCCAGCAGTTCGCCGCCTCGATGGCGGCGATGCTCCGCTCGATCGGCATCCAGTCTCGGGTCGTCGTGGGGTACGCCACCGGCCTGCCGATCGCGCCGGGCGAGTACTCCGTCACCACCGACGTCGCCCATGCGTGGGTGGAGGTGTGGTTCCCGGGGTGGGGCTGGATGCCGTTCGAACCGACCCCGACCCGGACGAACGCGGTGAGCTACGTGTCCTCGGGCGATGGCCCGTGTTCGGGGCCGGACTGCGGCGGGGAGACTCCTCCCCGCGGAACCGGGGGGAGCGCCACCCAGGGGCGCGAGGCGGACACGGTCGAGGGTCTGCGGCCGGGGAACGGCCCTCGCGGAGCCACCGGCGATCCGGGCACGATCGACATCGGCGACGATGCCTCGCCCCTCAGCGCGAGGATGGCGCTCCTCCTCGGCGCCATCGTCGTCGGGCTCGTGCTCCTGCTGGTCCCGCCGGTCCGAGCCCTCCGACGGCGCCTCCGTCTGCGGCGCGCCGGGGACGAGCCCCGCCGTCTGATCCTGGCGACCTACGAGGTGTTCACGGAGCGCGCCGCCGGGATCGGGCTCGGTCGCGACAAGGGCGAGACCCTGAACGAGTACCGCACGAAGGTGATGGAGACCGGGTACCTGTCGGATGGGCACCTCGATCGACTGACGGGGCTCGCGTCGGTGGCCGCCTACTCTCCGCACGAGCCGGCCGCGGAGCAAGCGGACGAGGCCGGCAGCGCCGCGGACACCGCGATCCGGGAGATCCGGCGATCCGTGGGACCGGCGGCGTGGTTCGTCGGCCTCTACCGGGGCCGCTGGACCTGAGGACGATCCGCCTAGCGGGCGGCGGCCGACTGGCCCGTCGCCGTGGTCGCGGCAGCGGCGCGGAGAGCTCGCACGAATCGCTCGCGGTCTTCCTCGAACTGGCGGACCTTCGTCTCGACGCCCGTCGCGATGTCGTCGATCGCGACGAAGAACGCCATCTGCCCGTCGCGGAGGGCGTCGATCACCTCACCGTCGCGGCGACAGATCTTGAAGATCGACTGTCCGTCGGTCACGAGCTTCACCTCGGAGAGATGCTTCGTCAGGCCGGCCTTCTTGGTGAGGAACTCCCACGAGCGACGGACCCGCTGCAGCGACATCCCACCGTCGAGGAGTGACTTCACGACCCGCAGCGCCACCAGGTCGCGGAAGGAGTAGAGGCGTGGGACCCCCGGGCGGCCGCCGGTGCCCTGCACCGAGGGCTCGACGAGCCCGATCTCGTCCCAGTAGCGCAGCTGACGTGGCGAGCAACCGGTGAACTTACATGCCTGATGCGCGGTGAAACCCTCCATCGGACGCGCGCCCCTTCGATCACGACAACTTCGAACCCGAACCATCCGGCGCGATCGTCGCGGGCCCTCCCGGGAACCCGCCCTCGGCGACGCACTCGCACCCAGGGGAAGGAATGCACGTTCTACACCCATCCACGAAGTCGTGGCAAGCGCAGTGGTCAGACGGTGTGATCGACGCGACGTTCGCGGCGGGTTCGCGCGCGCGTTGTGGCGCGCGCGCCTAGCGCTCGTCCGACGGAGGCTCCGACGGCGGCGGCCGGAGCCGCCCGGCGACGCGGGCAGCGATCCTTCCGAACGTGCCCGGGGCGACGGTGTCGTCGCCGAGACGGCCCGCGTACCGGTAGGCGAGCACCGCGGACAGGGTCATCGCGACGAAACCCGCGGCCGCGATCCAGACGGAGACACCGACCAGCAGGAGCATGAGCGATCCGATGACGAACCCCGCGATCGCCAACTTCATCCGTCCCCAGGCATGCGTGTGGAGGTCCGTGCGGGTGACCTGTTCGACGAGCCTCGGATCCTCCTCCGAGAGCCGCCGTTCGATCTCCTCGAGGATCTTCTGCTCGTGATCGTTGAGCGGCATGGCACCTCCGGCCGCGGGGGGCGACCCCGTTCCCCTCCGATTATAGAGATGGGTTCCGACCGAGTGGTACCGCAGGGCGTCGCGATCGGTCGAGCAGGCTCGCGGGCCCCGCCGCTCCGGCACCGAATCGACGCTCGATCCGGTCCACGGTGCGCTCCACGTCGTCCCAGCGTTCGGAGCGAAGCAGCGCCAGCTGGTGCGCGCCCGCCGAGACCAATCCCGCTGCCTGGACCCCGAGCAGTCGCACACGTCGCCTCTCACCGGGCAGGTGGCGATACAGGTCGGACACGGTCCGGTGGATCTCCCCACCGAGGTCGGTGGGATCGGGCTGCGTGCGCGAGCGGGTGAGCGTCGTGAAGTTCGCGAGCCGGATCTTCAGCGTGACCGTCCGCGCACGTTAGCCGTCCTCGCGGAGACGAGCGGCCACCCGTCCCGAGAGCGCCAGCAGCTCCCGCAGGATCTCGTCCTCGTCGTCGAGGTCCCGATCGAACGTCTCCTCGTGCCCGATGGACTTCGGCTGCTCGTAGGGCTCGACCCGGCGGTCGTCGACCCCACGAGCCAGCGCGCCCAGATGGCTCGCGGCCGCCGCGCCGATCAGACGCTCGAGGATCGTCGAGGGCGTCCTGCCGAGGTCCCCGACCGTACGGATCGCCAAGCGCCCCAACAGCTCCGCCGTCTTCTCCCCCACCCCCCAGAGCCTCCCGACGGGGAGCGGCTCAAGGTAGGCGGCCACGCCGTCCGCGGGCACGTGGAGGAACCCGTCGGGCTTGCATCCGTCCGAGGCGAGCTTGGCCACGAACTTCGTCGGCGCGATCCCCACCGAGCAGGTGACGCCGACCTCTCGGACGACCTCCCGCCGGATCCTCTTCGCGATCTCGACGGGCGATCCGAACAGGCGGGTGGCGCCGCCGACGTCGAGGAACGCCTCGTCGAGGGAGATCGGCTCCACGAGCGGGGTGTGCGCGAGGAGAACCTCCCTGAATCGGTTGGAGTGGACGCGATACGCCTCGAAGTCCGGCGGGAGGAAGATGCCCTCCGGACAGAGGCGGCGTGCGCGGACCGACGGCATCGCGCTCCGCACCCCGAACTTCCTCGCCTCGTAGGACGCGCTGGTGACCACCCCGCGCGCGCCGGTCCCCCCCACGATCACCGGCTTCCCTTCGAGCGATGGATCCTTGAGGACGGCGACCGAGGCGTAGAACGCGTCAAGGTCCACGTGCAGGATCGGCTCGGGCGGCCTCTCGTGAGCGCTCACGGGTGCCATCATCCCCCGGATCGTCAGCCCGCGGACCATCACCCTGCAGACCCGGGGCTGGCGTGCCACAGCCGCCGGTCCGGACTGGTCGGTCGCACCGGGCCCGCCATGGCCTCGCGGAGGGTGCCGTCGGCGCGGGCCCGGTGCAGCGTCGTGAGATCCCAGACCTCCTCGGCGACGACGCTCACGCCCCGACGACCGGTCCGGCGGACCTGCCCCCACACCACCATCGCGAACGCGTGGAACACGGTCTTGGCCACCTTCGGCTGCACGGACTCGAAGACCGTGACCTCGAGAGGACCGGTCCCGTCGTCGAGCGTGACGAAGATGATCCGCTGGCCGCTGCGGATCGCAGGGGTCTGCGAGGAGACCTTCACGCCGGCGATCATCACCCACTCGTTCGCCCGGCATCGCCACACGTCCTCCGACCGGGTGACGCCGAGGTCGCGGAGCAGCGGCTCGAAGAAGCTCACGATGTGGCGCGTGGCGTCAAGCCCGAGAACCTCGAGCTCCGCGCGGACGACCTCGGCGTCGGTGTAGTCACGGAAGACGGAGGAGGAGCCGTGATCCGTCACGGGCGCATCGAGGGACAGCCGGAGCTGGTCGCCCTCGCGGGCGGCCTCGGCGGTGATCGCGGTGAAGAGATGTCCGCGACGGTTGCTCCCTTGGAGCGCATCGAACGCACCGGCGTGCGCGAGCGCCTCGACCACCGGCCTGGCAACCGAGGTCCGCCGAAGGAAGTCTTCGACGTTCGTGAACGGTCGTTCGGCGCGAGCGATCAGGATCGAACGGATCTCGGCGTCGGAGATCCCGTGGACGTCCTGGAGCGCCAGCCGGATGCCGTATGACTGGGGGGCTACGCTCGCGCGGGGCGCTCGCTTCTTGAGCCCCCCACCTCCCCCGGCCTCTTCGGCCACGTACTCCTGCTCGCTCCGGTTCACGTCGAGCGGGAGGATCGGGATGCCGCGGCGACGGGCGTCGTCCAACAACGCCCGCCGCGGGTACATCCCCGGATCGTGCGTCAGGATCCCCGCGAGGAAGTGCGCCGGGTAGTGCGCCTTCAGCCAGGCGCTGCGATACGTCGGCACCGCGAACGCCGCCGCGTGCGCCTTGCAGAACCCGAAGGAGGCGAACTGGGCCACGGCGTCCCAGGTCTTCTCAGCCGCTCCGGCGTCCACGCCACGCTCGCCGGCCCGCTGGAGGAACTCCTCGCGGAAGCCGGGCACCAGCTCCTCGTGATCGAGATGTCGCCTGACGTGGTCGGCGTAGGTGAGTGTCCACCCGGCGATCGCGGCGAGCGTCCGCATCACCTGCTCGTGGTAGACGATCACGCCGAACGTCTCCCGCAGGGCAGGGCGCAGGTCGGGGTGGACGTAGACCGGCGACTCGAAGCTCGCGCGCCGTCGCAGGTACGGCGTGATCATGTCGGACTTCACCGGGCCGGGGCGGAACAGCGAGATGTCGACGATCAGGTCCTCCCATCGGCTGGGCTGGAGCTTCTGGAGCAGCTCGCGCTGGCCGGGCGACTCGATCTGGAAGCAGCCGAGCGTGTCGGAGGCGCGGATCATCTCGAACGTGGCCTCGTCGTCGAGCGGGATCCGCTCGAGGTCGACCTTCTCCCCCAGCGTCCGCGCGATCTCGTCGGTCGCGTGGCGCATCGACGACAGCATCCGCACGCCGAGGACGTCGAGCTTCAGGTAGCCGAGGAGCTCGACGTCGTCCTTGTCGGCCTGGATCATCCGGTGCCCGTTCGCGGACCGTTCCAGCGGCACCCGGTCCACGAGGTCGTGGGAGGACAGCACGATGCCGCAGGGATGCAGCGCGATGTGGCGCGGGAAGCCGTCGAGGCGCTCGGCCACACGGAACAGGTGCTCGAGCTGCGTCATCGGCAGGTTGATCCCCTCGAGCTCGGGCAGGCTGGCCATCGCCTCCCGGAGGTTGCGCGCCGAGATGTGCGGGAAGGACTTCGCCACCATCCCCACCTCGACCTCCGGCAGGCCGAGCGCCTTGCCGACCTCGCGCACCGCCGAGCGCGCCCGGTACGTGTCGATCATCGCGACGCAGCCGGTGCGCTCGTCGCCGTGGCGCGAGAGCACCATGTCGTAGACATCCTCACGGCGGGCCGACTCGACATCGACGTCGATGTCCGGCAGCTCGTCGCGCATCGGGTTCAGGAAGCGCTCGAACGCGAGGTCGTGCCGGAGCGCGTCGACGTCGGAGATCCGGAGCAGGTAGCACACGAGCGACCCGGCGGCGCTCCCCCGGCAGGCCACGTGGATCCCCATCGCGTGGATGTCCGCGACGATGTCGCCCACGGTGAGGAAGAACGCCGCGTACCCCATCCGACGGATCATCGAGAGCTCGAGGTGGAGCCGATCGCGAAGGCGCTCGTCCTCGGTGATCCCTCGGTCGTGGACGCCCGCCCAGCAGCGCTCGGCGAGGATCGCGTCGGCGCTCCGGCCGGCGGGCGTGGGGAAATCGGGGAAGTGCACCTGCTTCAGGCCGAGGTCGAACCGGCACGCGTCGGCGATCTCGAGCGTCGCGTCGCAGAGGTCCGGGCGCTCGGCGAAGAGCAGCCGCATCGCCTCGGCCGGCTTCAGCCACCCTTCGGCGTTCCTCCGCGAGACGTGGTTCGCCGCGATCGGAACGAGCTCGCGCATGCACTCGAGCGCGTCGGCGAGGAACGCGTCCTCGGGCACGAGGTAGCGGACGGGGTTCGTGGCCACCGCACGCACCTCCGCGCGATCGGCCAGCCGGAGCATCGAGCGGATCTCCGCGTTCGAGTCGCGCTCCATCCGGTGCTCGGCCGCGACGTAGACGCGGTCGCGGCCGAACGCCTCGCGGATCGGGTGGAGCGCCTCCGCGGCCGCGTCGGTGCGACCGCGGACGGCGAGCCGCCCCACGTGCGACCGTGGACCGGCGATCGCGACGAGACCGGCGGCGTGTGCGCAGATCTGCGTCGTGGTGATCGCCGGATCGCCGCGCTCGCCCAGCATGTGCGCATCGGTGATCAGCCGGCACAGGTTCGCGTACCCACGCTCGTCCTGCGCCAGTAGGACGAGCGGGGCGTCGCGGCCTCGCTCCCGGACCGTGAGCGAGGCCCCGAGGATCGGCCGGACGCCCTCTCGTGCGCACGCCGCGACGAACCGGGCGGCGCCGTAGAGCCCGTCCCGGTCGGTGAGCGCCACCGCCGGCATCCCCATCTCCGCCGCCAGGCCGGCGAGGTGCTCGGGTACGAACGCTCCCTCCTTCAAGGAGAAGGCGGACCGGACGTCGAGATGGGCGAACCCCCTACTATCGAACACCTGTTCGATAGTAGGGTGCCCGGAAGGATCCTGTCCAGGGCCCGGTTCTCTCCCCTGTCTGTGAGACTCGGGCAACCGAGAGAGTTCGCGCCAGAGAGGAGTCGAGATGGACGACCAGGACGTGATCGGGCGGATCAACGAGATCGCGCACGAGGAGCACGAGCTGTGGGAGAAGGAAGGCCGTGGCGAGACCTCCGATGCCGAACAGGAGCGGCTCCGGGAGCTCGGGGTGACCCTCGACCAGTGCTGGGACCTCCTCCATCAGCGCCGGGCTCGGCGCTCCGCGGGCCTCGATCCCGACGACGCCAGCGTCCGCGATCCCCGGACCGTCGAGGGCTACACCGGCTGAGATTCGACCCCGGAACGACTGTCGTCCGACCCACGTGACGGTGCGGGATCGAACCGAGCGAAGGGAGCGCGCCGATGAAGTACATGGTCATGATGTTCGGGGACCAGGCCACCATGTTGGAGACCAGGTCGCTGGACTGGGTCAAGGAGATGATCGAGTTCATGACCCAGGTCGACCTGGATCTCAAGGAGTCGGGCGAGCTCGTCTTCGACGCGGGACTCGCGGATCCGACCCAGGCGAAGACCGTCGTCATCGAAGACGGGATCCCCGTCCCCACCGACGGGCCGTTCGCCGAGTCGAAGGAGTCCCTGGCCGGGTTCTGGCTGATCGATGTCGAGGATGAGGCCAGGGCGCTCGAGTTCGCCTCGAAGATCGTCGCGTTCATCGAGGCGCCCGTCGAGGTGCGCCAGGTCATGGACGCGCCGCCGGAGTTTTGACGACCGGCTCGGAGATCGAGGATCTGCTGCGGGAGCTCGCGCCGCATGTCCTGGGGGTGTTGGTGCGCCGGCATGGCCAGTTCGACGCGTGCGAGGACGCCGTCCAGGAGGCGTTGCTCGCTGCGGGGCAGCGATGGATCGAAGGCAGTGTCCCTGACGATCCTCGGGCCTGGCTCGTCACGGTCGCCTCCCGACGTCTCGTCGACGAGTGGCGGAGCGAGAGCGCGCGACGGCGTCGGGAGGAGATCACCGCCGCGATGGAGGTCCCGGCTCCCGATGCGCTGACCGACGGTGACGACACGCTCACGCTCCTCTTCCTCTGCTGCCACCCCGCGCTGTCGGTCCCGTCGCAGCTCGCGCTCACGCTGCGGGCCGTGGGCGGACTCACGACCGCGGAGATCGCCAAGGCGTTCCTCGTGCCGGAGGCCACGATGGCGCAGCGGATCAGTCGCGCGAAGCAACGGATCAGGGACACCGGAGCGCGGTTCGACCTTCCGCCTGAGCAGGATCGCGCCGAGCGACTGCGCGTCGTCCTGCACGTCCTCTATCTCGTCTTCAACGAGGGGTACGCGGCGACGGCGGGGCCCGGCGTCACCAGGGCGGACCTCACGACGGAGGCGATCCGCCTCACACGGCTGCTCCATCGGTTGATGCCGGCCGATGGTGAGGTCGCAGGCCTCCTGGCCCTGATGCTGCTGACCGACGCGCGCCGCGCCGCGCGCACCGACGAGGAGGGGGCGCTCGTGCCGCTCGCGGAACAACGGCGCGAGCTGTGGGACGCCGCTCAGATCGAGGACGGCCTCGCGCTCGTCACGGAGACGCTCGGGACGACGTCCCTCGGTCCGTACCAGCTCCAAGCCGCGATCGCCGCGGTGCACGACGAAGCGGCGACGGCAGAGGCGACCGACTGGCCGCAGATCCTGGCGCTCTACGAGGTCCTGGAACGGGTCTCGCCGGGGCCCGTCGTCACGTTGAACCGCGCCGTCGCGGTCGCGATGGTGCACGGGCCACGCGCGGGCCTCGCCCTCCTCGGGACCATCGAGGCCGACGACCGCATGACCCAGACGCATCGACTCGACGCCGTTCGCGCCCATCTCCTCGAGCTGGCGGGAGACGTCGATACCGCTCGCGACGCGTACCGACGGGCCGCCACGCGGACCGCCAGCATCCCGGAGCGGCGCTACCTCGCCTTGCAGGCAGCCCGCCTCGGCTCCGTCGGTCGGCCGGACACGAGCACGTAGGAACGCCCCAGGCCAGCTGGGCCGTATCATCGGCGCGGCGCCACGCGCCGTCCCGTGTGAACGACCCGGAGGATCGGACATGAAGACGGAACCGAAGCTCGCATCGGCGGAGCTGATCGAGCTCGTCGACCGCCACAGCGCGCACAACTATCACCCGCTCCCCGTGGTCGTGGCGGAGGCCGAGGGAGCCTGGGTGACCGACGTCGAGGGGAAGCGGTACCTCGACATGCTGGCCGCCTACTCGGCGCTGAACTTCGGTCACCGCCACCCGGAGCTGATCCGCGCGGCGAAGGAGCAACTCGATCGCGTGACCCTCACGTCCCGCGCGTTCCACCACGACCTGTTCGGCCCGTTCTGCGAACAGCTGGCCGAGCTCTGCGCCACCGACATGGTGCTGGCGATGAACTCGGGCGCGGAGGCCGTCGAGACCGCGCTCAAGACGGCCCGCCGATGGGGGTACGACGTGAAGGGTGTGCCCGAGGGCCGCGCGAAGATCGTCGTGTGCGACGGCAACTTCCACGGGCGCACGATCACGATCGTCGGGTTCTCCTCGGACCCGTCGGCGACGGGAGGCTTCGGCCCGTTCACACCCGGGTTCGTCTCCGTCCCCTTCGGCGACGCCGGCGCGCTCGCGACAGCTCTCGAGGACCCCGATGTCGTCGCGTTCCTGGTGGAGCCGATCCAGGGAGAGGCGGGCGTCGTGATCCCGCCGGCCGGCTACCTCGCCGAGGTGCGACGGCTGTGCACCGAGCGGAACGTGTTGATGATCGCCGACGAGATCCAGACCGGCCTGGGCCGCACGGGCACGACGTTCGCGTGCGATCACGAGGACGTGCAGCCCGACGTCTACCTGCTGGGCAAGGCGCTCGGCGGCGGGATCCTCCCGGTCTCGGCCGTGGTCGCGAGCGCGGACGTGCTGGGCGTCTTCCGTCCGGGCGAGCACGGGAGCACGTTCGGCGGCAACCCGATCGCGTGCGCGGTGGGGTTGGAGGTGCTTCGCCTGCTGCGCACCGGCGAGTACCAGCAGCGCTCGAAGGACCTCGGGGCGTGGTTCCTCGAACGGCTGCGTGAGGAGGCGCCCACATCCGTGACCGAGGTGCGCGGGCGCGGCCTGTGGTTCGGGATCGAGCTCACGCCGGAGGCCGCGCCGGCCCGCGCCGTCTGCGAACGGCTCCTCGAGCTCGGGATCCTCGCGAAGGACACGCACGAGACGACGGTGCGGCTGGCTCCCCCGTTGGTCGTGTCACGTGGCGATCTGGAATGGGCGTTGGAGCGGATCGTGAACGCCCTCGCCGAGCGGGCCTGAGCGAGGGTTCGGGGGCTCAAGAAGCGAGCGCCGAGCGAGCGTAGCCCCCGAGAGAGATCAATCCCAGAGGCGCTCGACGTGCCAGCGATCGCGCTGGCGATCGTGGTACAGATCCCAGACGGCCCCGCCGCGCGCCTCGACGCGCCAGTACTCCCGGTCCCGGCCGTCCTCCCACCAGCGGCCCTCGATCCGCCACCGCCCGATCACGTCGACCACCCGGTACCGCCGGCCGCGCCACTCGAACCCTGAGGGCATCCCCCCGTCGCGCTCGACCAGCACCTCCTCATCGAACCGCTTCGTCATCCCTGCCTCACAGCCGCAGTACCGGGCTGCGTCCCATGGTCGAACGTGTGTTCGAGTGGGCAACCTTATGCGTCGGCGCCGACAGGAGTCAAGGGGCGGATCTCGCGAGACGAACGGGTCAGCTGCCGGCGGGCGATGGGAGCAGCGACTCCCTGTACCACGAGATCGTGGCATCCAGGCCTTCTTCGAAGGGGATCCGGGCCGTCCAGCCGAACTCGTCTCGGGCCCGTGACACATCCAGCGCGCGTCGTGGCTGACCGTCGGGTTTCGTCGCGTTCCACGCGAACGACCCTCGGAAGCCGGTGCGCTCCGCGATGAGGGTCGCCAGGTTCCGGATCGAGATCTCCCTCCCCGTTCCGAGGTTCACGGGCTCGGCGCCCTCGTAGCGCTCCGCAGCGGCGACGATCCCATCGGCGGCGTCCTCGACGTAGAGGAACTCACGGGTGGGTTGACCCGATCCCCAGACCTCGATCACGTCGTCGCCCCGCTCCTCCGCCTCCACACACTTCCGGATCAGTGCGGGGATCACGTGTGAGCTCTCCAGGTCGAAGTTGTCCCGAGGCCCGTACAGGTTCACCGGGATCAGGTAGATGCCCTGCATCCCGAACTCCTGACGGTACGCCTGGAGCTGCACGAGCAGCGCCTTCTTCGCGATGCCGTAGGGCGCGTTCGTCTCTTCCGGATACCCGGACCACAGGTCGTCCTCCCGGAACGGCACCGTCGCGAACTTCGGGTACGAGCACACCGTCCCGACGCACACGAACTTCTCGAGGCCCGATCGCCGCGCGTGCTCGATCAGCAACGCGCCCATCTGCAGGTTGTCGTAGAAGAAGGTTCCCGGGGACCGTTGGTTCGCCCCGAT
This sequence comes from Actinomycetota bacterium, assembly GCA_050695275.1. GTDB lineage: Bacteria > Actinomycetota > UBA4738 > UBA4738 > HRBIN12 > JAJNBA01. The sequence goes on from JBOGVC010000185.1 coordinate 14,979, forward strand.
CCCGCCGACGCGCGCGGCGAGGTGGATCACGATGTCCGGGCGAGCGTCCTCGTACATCGCCCGAACCCGATCCTCCGTGGTGAGATCGTAGTCCCGGCTGCGAGGCACGAAGACGGATGCGCCTGCCGCCTCCAGGCGCTGCACGACCTCGGAGCCGAGGAACCCGGACCCGCCCGGGACCGCCACGGTCTTCCCGGACCAGGTCCGGCTCATGGAGGCGTCGCGCTCCGGTCGGGAACGGGACGTTCGAGGCCCGCCGCGGCGAGCTCCGCATCGACCATCGAGCGGACCAGCTCCTCGAAGCTCACCTTGGGCTTCCATCCGAGCTTCGTCCGCGCTTTGGACGCATCGCCGACGAGGATCGGCGGATCGACCGGGCGGAAGTACCGCGGATCCTGACGAACATGCGGTTCCCAGTCCAGGCCGACGTAGCTGAAGGCTTCCTCGAGGAAGTCCTTGACGGAACGGGGCTCGCCGGTGGCGATCACGTAGTCGTCCGGCTCGTCCGTCTGCATCATCAGCCACATCGCCTCGACGTAGTCGGCCGCGTGACCCCAGTCCCGCTGGCTCTCGAGCTTCCCGAGATGGATCACCTCCGCTCGCCCGGCCAGGATGTCGACCAGGCCCCTCACGATCTTCCGGGTAACGAAGGTCCCGCCGCGCCGCTCGCTCTCGTGGTTGAACAGGATGCCGTTCGTGCAGAACATGCCGTACGCCTCGCGATAGTTCACGGCCATCCAGTACCCATAGACCTTGGCCGCGGCGTACGGGGAGGCCGGGTAGAACCGGCTCTCCTCGTTGGAGGGGATGTCCGGGTTCGTGCCGAACATCTCCGATGAGGATGCCTGGTAGAACCGCGCGGGACTCCCTTCCTGACGGATCGCTTCCAGCAGCCGCGTCGTCCCGAGTGCGGTGACGTCCCCCGTGTACTCGGGGATGTCGTAGGAGACCCGGACGTGCGATTGCGCCCCGAGGTGATAGACCTCGTCCGGTGCGACCTCACGCACGATCCGGGACACGACGGTGGAATCCACCAGATCGCCGTAGTGGAGGAACAATCGACCGGAGGGATCGTGCGGGTCCGTATAGAGATGATCCAGGCGCCCGGTGTTGAACGAACTGGACCTCCGGATGATCCCGTGCACCTCGTAGTCCTTGGAAAGCAACAGCTCGGCCAGGTACGAGCCATCCTGCCCGGTGATACCCGTGATGAGCGCGCGCTTGGAGGCCATTGGGATGTCCGCGCGATGACCGCGGAGCGATGAGCCTATCATTCCCCTCTTCGTGGAAAAGAAGACGTCACCCTCGTCACGGACGGCGGAGGACGGCGCGCGGGGTCACGACGACCGAGCCCGCCGCCGGGTCCGCCGCCATTTCGAACGTCTGACGCCGCAGGGCCCCTCCGCGCGCGATCGACACCGGTACTACTACGACGAGCTCTATCGGATGATCCGCGACCAGGTGGAGCCTGGAGCGACCGTGCTCGACCTCGGATGCGGGGACGGAGCGTTGCTCGCCTCCCTGCAGCCCTCCTCCGGCGTCGGTGTCGACTTCTCGCTCCCCACGCTTCGAGACGCGAAGAAGCGCCATCCGGATCTCGACTTCGTGTGCGGAGACGTGGAACGCCTGCCGATCTCCGGCACCTTCGACTACGTGATCGCCAGCAACGTGGTCGGGTATCTGATCGATGTCCAGGAGCTCTTCCACGGGCTGGTGCGCGTGACGCATCCCTCCTCCCGCGTGATCGTCGCGTACTACAACTTCGCCTGGGAACCGCTGTTGTGGATCGCGGAGCGGTTCGGGCTGAAGACACGCGAGCCGCTCCAGAGCTGGCTGTCGAACGACGGACTGGTGAACCTCGTCGAGATGGCCGACCTCGAGCTGGTCAAGTCCGGCTATCGGACGCCGCTGCCCGTGGGGCCGACGTGGCTGACGCGTCCGCTGAACAACCTGCTCTCCGCGGTCCCCCTGGTCAATCGTCTCGGGTTGATCTCGTTCGTCACGGCGAGACCCAGGAGGGCGGAGGTGGCCCCCAGGATCGCGGAGCCGACGTGCACCGTCGTCATCCCGGCGCGGAACGAGCGCGGGAACATCCGGGATGCCATCGCACGTCTCCCTCGATTGGGGCGGCACACGGAGCTGATCTTCGTCGAGGGACACTCCACCGACGGGACCTACGAGGAGATCGAAGCGGTGATCGCCGAGCACCCCGAGCTCGACGTCAAGGTGACGCGCCAGGACGGGACGGGCAAGGGCGACGCGGTCCGGAAGGGGTTCGACCTCGCGACCGGGGACGTGTTGATGATCCTCGACGCAGATCTCACCGTGCCCCCGGAAGATCTCACGAAGTTCTGGTCCGCTCTGGTCGAGGAACGAGGCGAATTCATCAACGGAACGAGACTCGTCTACCCGATGGAAGACAACGCGATGCGCCTCGCCAACACGGCCGGGAACAAGGTCTTCAGCCTGATCTTCAGTTGGATCCTCGGGGAGCGGGTGACGGACACCCTCTGTGGCACGAAGGTCCTGTGGGCCCGCGACTACCGGCGGATCGCCGCCAACCGCAAGACGTTCGGTGACTTCGACCCGTTCGGCGACTTCGATCTGCTGTTCGGCGCGGCCAACCTCGGCTTGAAGATCAGGGAGGTGCCGGTGCGATACCGGGAACGGAAGTACGGGACCACCAACATCGATCGATGGAGGCACGGGCTGTTGCTCGCTCGGATGGCGCTGATCGGCGCGCGGAAGCTGCGGTTCCGGTGAACCCCGATCCCGTCGGCAGCCACTTCGACACAGTCGCGCCAGACTACGATCGCTGGAAGGCGAAGGCGCATCGCTACTACGACGCCCTCAAGACGAGCCTCCGTGAGATCGTGCCGCCCGGGTCTCTCGTCGTGGAGGTTGGATGCGCGACCGGCGACATCCTGGCGTCGCTCGAACCGCAGGAGGGCGTGGGGCTCGACATCAGCCCGGCGATGATCGAGCTGGCCGCTCTGAAGCATCCTGGACTGGTGTTCCGGGTGCACGATCTGATGCAGGGGCCGCTCGAGGAGCGGTTCGACTACGTCGTGGCCGCCGACGTCGCGGAGCACGTGCCGGACCTCGACACGATGATGGCATCCCTGGCGGGCATGCTCACCGACACGGGGGTCGCGATCGTGGTGACGGCGAACCCGCGGTGGGCTCCTGTCCTCCACCTGGCCGAGCGCCTCCGATTGAAGATGCCCGAGGGTGACCACGAATGGCGCTCGCGGGCGGACCTGTCCTCGGCCGCCGGCCGGGCCGGGATGCGCGAGCGCTCGTTCGACCGGTCACTGGTGATGCCGAAGGACGTGCCCGGGCTCCGAGCGCTCGACTCCGCACCGTGGGCGGCAGGGCTCCGCCAGCGACTGGGCGTGATCCAGCGAGCCGTCTTCGAGCCCGCCCGGCCGTCCTGAGCGCAGGGATGGGGCCATCGTTCCGGCCCGGAACGGGCATCGCGCTTCGGGAGGTGTGGCGCGGTCGTGTGTTCGAGGCGCGTCCCACGATCGTCGTCGAGGACGACCCCGGGCGAACGATGCTCCTGCTGCCGGGTGGCGTTCGGTGCGGTCTCCCGATCGGAGCGGACGGCCGCGAGCTGAGGCTCCCCGACCGGCCGTGGCGTCTGGAGGTGCGGCCCCGCGGAGAGCAGCCGATCCTGTCCTTCGCCTGGCCGGACACGCCCTACTCGGTGCTCCTGTGGACGGCGGAGGACCGACGGGTCTGGTACGTGAACCTCCAGGACCCGCTCACGAGGTCGGCGATCGGGTTCGACACGGTCGATCACGCGCTGGACGTCGTCGTCGAGCTCGATCGTTCCTCCTGGCGGTGGAAGGACGAGGACGAGCTCGCCGCCGCGGTCGATCAGGGGCTGTTCACGCCGGCGGAGGCGTCGGACTTCCGCGACTGGGGCGAGCGCGCGGTCGAGCGCATCCTCTCGATGGAACCACCGTTCGACCGGACCTGGGACACGTGGCGCCCGGACCCCGCGTGGGGCGTCCCGGAGCTTCCCGACGGCTGGGATCATCTCTGACGCGCTCCGCGAAGCCATGCGCGATCACGCCGCGGACCCCGGACCCTGCAGCGATGCCGCGGAGAGCCGGTAGATCAGCCACACACGATTCGGGCCGCGTGATCGGATCGGCCGCACCCCATCCAGGGGCGACGTCGGCGATGCGGGCCTCGGCAAGATCACGAAGACGGACTCCCGACCCGTCCCGAGCTGCTCCAGCTCCTGCAGCGTCGGACCTTCGGTGCGCGGAAGCTCTCGTCCGACGCACCCGGACGCGAGCTGGATCTGCGGATACCCCGCGGGGCTCATGAAGGAGCAGGAGTCACCGGCGGCCAGCCGCCCGATCTGCTCGCCTGCCTCCCGGAAGAGACGGCCCACCCGGGTGGCCTCGGCCTCGACCCGTCGCGCGACACCCGCCTGCCAGACCGCCCACGGGATCGCGATCAGCACCACGACGACCCCGGCCGCCCGGAGGATCCCTCGTCCTCGGAAGAGGGAGACCAACCCGATGGAAGCCGGGATCGCCGCGAACGCGTAGGCGGGCAGGAGGAATCGAGGGGCGAGGACGGGCACGAAGACCACGTATTCGATCGTCACGGCGAGTGCCGCGACGGCGCCGACCAGCGCAGCCACCCGCTCTCCACGCGTGGCCGCTCGGACGATCCCCGTGACGGCCAGCACGGCGAGCATCACCCACCAGATGACCCCCGGCAGCGGGACCACGACGGAGATGAGCTCACCGTCCGTGTACGAGAGATGCCGGAGCAGGTTCTCCGTGACGGGTGCCGGGGCGACGTGACCGGAGGCGGCACCTCGCAGGGCTTCGAGCGGACCGCCGAATCGCACCGACATCTCGACGACCCACGGCAGCCACCCGATCACCAGGCCGGCGGAGAGTGCCGCGAGGGCCGTCCACGATCGTCGGCCGAACAGCACGACGGCTGCCAAGACCGCGAAGATCACGGTCGCCTCGGTCGGGCGGACCAGCGCAGTGAACGCGAGCGCCGCGCCGGCGAGCACGGCGTGACGCTCACGCCCGCCGTCGAGCACGGCGTGACGCTCACGCCCGCCGTCGTTCCACCGGACCGTGGATCCAGCCGCGACGAGGCCCAGCACGGCCGTCCAGAAGTTCGGCATCACCTGTGACGCGTTGAGGAGGGTGATCCACGTGCACGAGAACAGGAAGAAGGCGACCGACGCCGCAATCCCGATGACCGGCTTCCAGACGGCGAGGGCCAGGCCCAACCCCACCGCCGACACCACCATCAGGAAGACCCGGAGGTCGCCGATCGACGCCCCGGCCCAGATCGCCGGAGCGACGATCAGGGTGATCCCTCTCGCGCGCCACCCCGCGAAGAACGCCGCCTCTGCGCCGGGCGTGACCTGCGAGAGATAGACGGACTCGTCCCAGCCCGGTGGCCGGTCGTGAGGGAAGAGCGTCCATTGGAGGACGACGAACGTGAGGCAGACGAGGACGAGCCCCCACGCTTCGACGGTCAGGGTGGGCCGACGGCGTCCGCTCTCCGAGCGGTCGGGCTGATCTGGTTCCGTCATCGGACCCCCGGCATCTCGTAGATGAACCAGGTCCATCCCCGGCTCCGACTCCGGCCCTCGAACGGGACCGGGATGATGCGCGAGAGGGGCGATCGGGGCAGAGGTTGCGCGCGCAGGATCACGAATCCCTGCCTCCCGCCTGCCGTGAGTCGGGCGAGCTCCCCTTCCGAGGGTCCACGTGGTCTGGGGAGCGCGGACCCCCGGCACCCCGCCGCGAACTCGATCGTCGGCCAACCGTGCGGGCTCATGAACGCGCACGGTCGACCCTCCGCCATCTCGCGGAGCCGCACGCCCACCTCCTGGAAGTTCACGAGCTCCGCCCGCTGCTCGTCCCCCACGCGATCGGCCACCCGGGCTTGCCACACGATCCACGCCCCGATCAACAGGAGGACCAACGCACCCGTCCCTCGCCCGACGATCCCTCCGCGGAGGAGCGAGAGGAGACCCACGGCCGCGGGGATCGCCACGAACGCGTACGCGGGCAGCAGGAATCGAGGGGCGACAGCCGACACGAACACGAGATACTCCGCGCCGAGGACCAGAGCTCCCGCGCCACAGAGGACGACGATCGATCGCCGGGAACCGCTCGATCGCGCGATCGCGAGGAGGGTGAGCACGACCAACGAGGACCACCACACGACACCCGCGATCGGGATGTCGACGGAGGATCGCCCGTCCGTGGCGGCAAGGTAGGCCGAGAGGTTGGCGCCGGCGTCCCCGACGCCTAGGTGGTGTTCGGTGTGGGCGACCTCCAGGCCTCGGATCGGTCCTCCGAAGCGGACCGAGATCTCCACGAACCACGGGAGCAACCCGACGAGCAGGCCGAGTCCCAGCGGCGGGAGGAGACGCCACGAGGGCCGACCCGTCAGAAGCAGACAGAGACCGATCGCCCCGAACACCACGACCGCTTCCGTCGGCCGGACGACCGCCAGCCCGCCGAGCGACCCCGCGGCGAGCACGATGTGCCGGGTTC
>JBOGVC010000186.1:0-5751 GCA_050695275.1 Actinomycetota bacterium
CGAACCCGATCCCCGTCCGCACGGCGAGGGTGATCTCGATCACGAAGCCGGCGGCCAGGGCCAGCGCGAGCGGTCGTTGGGCCACCAATCGCTCGCGGAGGTCGTCTCCCCGGTCCACGCCGAGCAGCATGATCACGAAGAGGAACAGCACCATGATCGCGCCGGCGTAGACGATGATCTGGACCGCGAACAGGAACGGCGCGTCGAGGATCAGGAAGAACACCGCGAGGCAGAAGAAGTTCACGACGAGGAAGAGGGCCGCGTGCACGGCGTTGCGCATCAGGAGCATCCCGACGGCCGAGGCCACCGAGATCGGCGCGAACACCCAGAACACGACGTTGTCGAGCGGCACCCCTACAGGCCCTCCTTCGCCCCCGGCGTGGTGCCGAGCTCCGGCGGCGGTTCCAGGAGCTGCTCCTTGGTGAGGATCGCGTCCTCGCGCGAGGTGTAGGCCATCTCGAAGTAGCTGGTGAGGGTCAGCGCGCGCGTGGGGCAGGCCTCGACGCAGAGGCCGCACATGATGCAGCGCAGGTAGTTGATCTGGTAGTCCTTCGCGTACCGCTCCCCCGGAGAGGTCGGGTTCTCGGGGTCGTTGTCCTCGCCCTCCACCCAGATCGCGTCGGCCGGGCACGCGAACGCGCAGAGCTCGCATCCGATGCACTTCTCCAAGCCGTTCTCGTGCCGATTGAGCTGGTGGCGGCCTGTGTGCGCCCGTTCGGGGATCTCCGCGATCACCTTCGGGTATTCCTCGGTGTCATCGGGACGGAACGTCTGCTTGAAAACGGTGGCCATGCCCTTCAGCACGGCTCCCGTGTCCGAGAGGAAGTTCCGCTCCCGGCGCTGCTCGTCTGTCATCGGGGCACCTCCTCGCGTTTCGACGTGCGGCCGATCGGCAGGAAGGACAGGAGCAACGTCGCGCCGAGCGCGATCGCGGCCCACGTCAGCACGGTCCCCCGGTCGAGCTCCAGCTCGGTGGGCAGCACCACGATCGCGCCGGTGATGAGCACCCAGACGAGCCCGAACGGGATCAGGACCTTCCAGCCGAACGCCATCAGCCGGTCGTAGCGGACCCGCGGGAGCGTGCCGCGGATCAGGACGAACAGGTAGATCACGAGCGTCACCTTCAGAAGGAACCAGAGGAACGGCCACAGGGCGGGCAGGAAGTCCGGCGCTGGCCCTCGCCATCCTCCGAGGAACAGCGTCACGCCGATCGCCGCGACGGTCACCGTTGAGACGTACTCGCCGAGGAAGAACATCGCGAACGTGATCCCCGAGTACTCCGTGTGGAAGCCGGCCACGAGCTCCGTCTCGGCCTCGGCGAGGTCGAACGGCGGCCGGTTCGTCTCGGCGATCCCGCAGATCAGATAGACCACGAACGCGGGGAACATCGGCACGACGTTCCACACCCGATCCTGCGCGGCGACGATCTCCGAGAACGAGAGATGGCCGCTGTACATCAGCACGGCGACGAGCGAGAGCCCCATCGCCACCTCGTAGGAGATCATCTGCGCCGTCGAACGGACCGCGCCGAGCAGCGGGTAGTTCGACCCGCTCGCCCATCCCGCGAGGACCACCCCGTAGACGGCGATCGAGGTCATCGCCAGGACCCAGAGGATGCCGATGTCGAGATCGACGAGCTGGAACGGGATCTCCCGGCCGAACAGCGTGATGCCGGTCCCGAACGGGATCGTGCTGAACGCGAGGAACCCCGGGAACATCGCCAGCACGGGAGCGAGCAGGTAGACCCGCCGGTCCGCGTTGGTCGGGACGATGCCCTCCTTGAAGAAGAGCTTGATCCCGTCGGCGAGCGTGACCAGGATCCCGCGTGGCCCCGCTCGCATCGGACCCTTCCGGGTCTGGAGATCGGCGATGACCTTCCGCTCGAACCAGATGTAGAGCAGCACGGAGATCAGCAGACCGAAGAACACGAGCACGATGCGAGCGACGAGCAACAGCCAGTCGAGCCAGTCCATCTAGGCCGCACCCCCCGCACCGACCTCGATCGGGTCTGCTTCGGCGGGCGCGTCGACGGACTCGATCGTGGCGGCGATCGAGAAGCGGCCCTGCAGGAGCGTGTTCGCGGCGAAGCCCGCCTGGTTGAACGGGACGAAGACCGATCCCTGCGACACGTGCTCGGTGACTCGCGCGGGCAGCGTCGCCTGGCCGGCAGCGGTCCTCAGCCGCACGTCGGCTCCGTCCTCGATTCCCGCCTTCGATGCGTCGTCGGGGTGGATCTCCAGGAACGGCGGATCCGCGAGCGCCGCCTTCAACTCGTCGGCGCCCTCCGACAGCCGGCCCTCGTCAACGAGGAGAGGGTACGTGAAGAGCAGGAGCTCACCGTCCTCGACGCGGGTCGGCACCGCGCCGGTATCGGCGACGGCGAGTGGGTGTGTCGCCCGTGGAGCGAGAAGTCTTCCCATCTCCTCGTGGAGCTCGTCCAGCGTCTCGAACCCGAGGTCGCCCCCGCACGCGAGGGCGAGGCTCGCGAAGATCTCCCAGTCGGGCCGGGACATCCCGAGCGGGTCGCGAACGCGCTGGAGGCGCTGGCCTCGACCCTCCCAGGTGGTCACGTGCCCCTCCTTCTCGAGGAAGGCGGCCGCCGGCAGGAACGCGTCGGCGTAGCGGGCGAGGGAACCGAGCTCGAGCGACTGCACCACCTTGCGCGGCACGTTCTCCAGGGCCCGACGGGCGAGCGCCGCGTCCGGGTAGTCCCGGAGCGGGTCCACGCCGATCAAGAACAGCACGTCGATCTCTCGGTTCGCCGCCGCCTCGAGGATCCCGCGCCAGTCTCGGCCCCGATCGGGGATGTCGAGAGCCCCCCAGACGCTCTCGACCTCGGCGCGGTCCTCGTCGACGTACGAGCGGCCGTTCGGGAGGAGCCCGGGGTGGACGCCGGCGACGAGCGCGCCGCGGTCGTTCGCGCGCCGGGTCACGTAGGCGAACCGGGTCCCCGTGTCCGAGGCGAGCGTCCGCGCTCGATCGACCGCCTGGGGATGGTCGGCGAGCCGCGGCCCCGCGATCACGAGCCCGGCATCGGCCGCCTCGCGGAGCGCGGTGGCGATCTCCGTGATCTCCGGCCGGTGGCGATCCTCCTCCTTCTCCAGGAGCCACGCCTCGTCGCCCGGACGGCAGAGGATGTGCTCCGCGACGTCCCATAGCCGGGTGCGCCGCGGATGGAGCACGACGATCCGCGCGCCGCGCGCCGCCGCCTTCCGCAGCCGCAGATGCAGGATCGGCACCTCCTGCTCGGCGTCGAGGCCGGCCACCAGGATCACCTTCGCTTCTTCGACGTCCCGGTACGTGACGGGCATCCCGCCGCCCGCGATCGCGCCTTCGACGAACCCGGCACCGTGGTCGCGCCGGTGATCGAGATCGTTCGTCTTGAGCACGGTGCGCGCGAGCTTCGAGAGCGCGTAGTAGTCCTCGTCCATCAGGCGACCGCCGGTGAGCACCCCGACGCTCGCGCCGTCGACCCAGCCCGCAACCTTCGTCAAGACCTCGCCGTAGGAAGCGGGCTCCAATCCGTGGTCGCGGATCAACGGCGTCGTGACCCGCTCCGGCGAGTCCGGGGATCGGAAGGCGTACCGGCCCTTGTCGCAGAGCCAGGCGTCGTTCACCTCGTACTGGTCGCGGGCGAGGTGCCGGACGACCTCGCCGCGCCGGAGGTCCACCCGGAGGTTGCAGCCGGCGGAGCAGTGCGGGCACACGGAGTCCCCGTACGTCAGGTCGAACGGCCGGGCGGCGAATCGGTACGGGACGGAAGTCAACGCTCCCACCGGGCAGATCTGGACCGTGTTCCCACTGAACGGCGACCGGAAGTCCTCGCCCGCCGCGATCGCGACCCGCTCCCCCGCTCCCCTCGCGTAGAGCTCGAGGAACCGGTCACCGGAGATCTCATCGCAGAACCGCGTGCAGCGGGCGCACAGGACGCACCGCTCCCGATCGAGCGCCACCAGCGGGGACAGCGGGATGGGCTTCTTGAAGACGCGCTTCGCCTCCCGGAAGCGGCTGTCGCCGGGACCGTAGGCGAGCGCCTGGTCCTGGAGCGGACACTCCCCGCCCCGGTCGCAGATCGGGCAGTCGAGGGGGTGGTTCAGCAGGAGGAACTCCAGGTTCGCGCGCTGGGCGTCGGCCACCTCGTCGTCGCTCGCCTGCGTCTTCACGCTCATCCCGGCCGCCACCGGCATCGTGCAGGACGTGGCGAGCTTCGGCTGCCCCTCGATCCGGACGTAGCACTGCCGGCACGCACCGGCGGGCTTGAGCAATGGGTGGTCGCAGAACCGCGGGATCTCGATGCCGAGCTGCTCCGCGGCCCGGATGATCAGCGTGCCCGCGGGAACGGTGACCTCCTTGCCGTCGATCGCGAGCGTGATCGGGTCGCTCATACCGCCACCTGTTCGTGCTCCACCCGCAGCGGACAGCGCCCGAGCTGGACGTGCTCCTCGAACTCCTCGGAGAAGTGCTTCAGGCTCGAATCGATCACCGCCGCGGCGCCGTCCGCGAGCGCGCAGAACGCCCGGAACATGATGTGCTTCCCCATGTCACGCATCACGGGCAGGTCCTCCGGGTGGCCGTGGCCCTCGGCGATCCTGCCGAGCACGCGCTCCGCCCACCAGGTGCCTTCCCGGCACGGCGTGCACTTCCCGCAGGACTCGTTGGCGTAGAAGCGCGTCATCCGCTGGGCGGCGTCGACCACGCAATCGCTGTCGTCGAGGACCATGACCGCCCCCGTCCCGAGCAGCGAACCGGCGGCGGCCACGGACTCGTAGTCGAGCGGCGTGTCGATGTGCTCCGCGGTGAGGAGCGGCGTCGACGAGCCACCGGGCGTCCAGGCCTTCAGGGACCGTCCGCCGAGGACGCCACCCGCGACGTCCTCGAGCAGCACCCGGAGCGGTGTGCCGAGCGGCAGCTCGTAGTTGCCGGGCCGCTCCACCTTCCCGCTGATCGTGAAGAGCTTCGTGCCCGGGGACTTCTCGGTCCCCATCTCCCGGAACCACTCGGGCCCGCGCAGGACGATGTCGGGGACGCTCATCAGGGTCTCGACGTTGTTGATCACGGTCGGTGACGCGTACAGACCCTCCACCGCCGGGAAGGGCGGGCGCAGCCGCGGCTGGCCACGGAACCCCTCGAGCGAGTTCAGCAGCGCGGTCTCCTCGCCGCAGATGTACGCGCCGGCGCCCCGATGCAGCACGACCTCGAGGTCGACGTCGGTGCCCGCGATGCCAGAGCCGAGGAAGCCGGCCTCGTACGCCTCCCGGATGGCCCGCTCGAGGACGAGGCTCTGCGCCAGGTACTCGCCGCGCACGTAGATGAACGCGGTCCGGCACCCGATCGCGAGCGCCGCGATCGCCGTCCCCTCGAGGAGACGGTGCGGGTCGCGGTCCACGAGCTCCCGGTTGTTGCACGTCCCCGGCTCGGACTCGTCGAAGTTCACCACCACGTAGGTCGGCGTGCCCGTGGTCGTGGGCACGAACGACCACTTCACGCCGGTAGGGAAGCCGGCGCCGCCGCGGCCCCGCAGGCCGGACGCCTTGACCGTGTCGATGATCGTGGCCGGCTCCATCGTGAGCGCGTTCTTGAGGGCCTCGTAGCCGCCCTTGGCCCGGTAGCCGTCGATCCCGATCACGTCGGGGTCGTCCCAATCCCGCGTGAGCCGCCGCTCGAACGTGACGCTCACGACGCCGGCGCCTCCTCCAGCCCGGCCAGCACCCGGGAGGCGGCCCGGAAGCTCTCCATCGCGGGGCCGCGCGA
>JBOGVC010000187.1:0-5608 GCA_050695275.1 Actinomycetota bacterium
ACTACGGGGACGAGATCGGCATGCCGAACGTCGACGTCCCCCGGGACCTGCTCAAGGACCCCGTCGGCCGGCGCCACTGGCCGGAGGACCCCGGCCGGGACAAGGGGCGGACGCCGATGCAGTGGACACGCGAGGGAGGCTTCTCCGACGGCGACCTCGAGCCGTGGCTCCCGATGGGCGAGGCTCGCTCCCGCAACGTCGCCGATCAGCGCGACGACCAGACATCGTTCCTCTCGTTCTGCCGGGATCTGATCGGCGTGCGACGTGATCGAGAGGATCTCCGTTCGGGTTCGTACGAAGGGCTCGACGCACCGGAGGGCGTCTGGGCGTGGCGGCGCGGCTCGGGCACGGTCGTGGTCGTGAACCACGGGGACGCGCCGGCGACGCTCCTGATCGGCTCCGGCACGGTCCTGATCGACACCGCCAGACAACGGGCCGGAGAGCAGGTCGATGGCGCTCTCCGGCTCGATCCCTGGGAAGCGGTCGTTCTCGACGTGCGCCGCTGACTTTCAGCGACCGTCGGTGCCCAAGGTGGTCGGGGCGACGGGGTACACGGGGACCTTGATCCCCTTCTCGGCCAGTCGGCGGCTGATGCGCTCGCGGAGCAGTCGCTCGACGTCCATCACCTTCGACGGTCGTGTGTCCGCGATGACACGCATCACGAGCGCGTCCTGTCCCATCCGCTCGACCCCGAGGACGCTCGGTGCCTCGTGGATCCATTCCGAGAAGGTGCGGTCGCCCTCCAGCTCCTTGAAGAGCTCTTCCAGGACCCCACGGAGATGCTCGACGTCCTCCCCGTAGGACGCCCGGACGTCCACGATCGCGCGCGCCCACCCCTTCGACCGGTTGCTGGCCACGAGGATGTTCCCGTTGGGCACGAAATGGAGCGTTCCGTCGAACGCACGGAGCGACGTGACGCGAAGGGTCAGGCTCTCGACGCGGCCCATGACCCGATTCGAGGGGGTCTGGATCTCGACGTTGTCGCCCACGCCGAACTGGTTCTCGAACAGGATGAAGAATCCCGAGAGCGTGTCCTTCACGAGTGTCTGCGCGCCGAATCCGAGGGCGACGCCCGCCACGCCGGCGCTCGCGAGCAGCGGTGCGATGTTCGCCTCCAGCTGGCCGAGAGCCATCAGGATCGCGAGCGCCCAGATCACGACGATCAACGCGGTCGACAGGGCACCCGTCAGCGTGGTCGCTCGCTGGAGGTTCAGCTCCTGCGTGATGCTCGCCGTGCCCTCGAGCTTCTTCCGGAACCGGTTCACGATCAGCCGAGAGGCGAGCGTCACCAGGAGCGCTGCGCCCAATATGATGACGATCCGCACCCAGGGCTCAGCGAGCCAGTCGGAGAAGTCCTTCGTGGCTTGCGCGATCAGGGGATACATGGGCCCCCATGCAATCGGCCGAGTGGCGTTCCGTCAACGTGTCAGGTCGGTTCAGTCGACCGCATACGACGAGCCATGTCGTTCAGATCAGAAACAGCATCCGGCACGACCGCGTCATCGCCGAAGAGGCCAAAGCGTCCCTGCTCTGCGAGCGCGAAGACATAGATCGGCTTCCCGTCACGCACAAGGACCTGGCCGACCTCTGGATACCAACCCCATGGTGCGAGGTCGAACTCGAGGAATCGAGACCAGGGGATCCGGTGGCTCCGTAGCGGATTCCGGACCAAGACTCCCTCGCCTGACAGGCGGACCCCGGAGAAGACCATGCGACCGCAAAGGATCGCCGTCGCCGAAAAGATGAGGAACGGGATCAATCTCTCAGTCGCAGTCACTCCTGTTGCGGCCACGAGCCATACAAGTGCGAGGGCTGAGTTGACAGTTGCGATGATCGCAAAGCCGGCTCGGAGGATGGGACCCGGTTCCACTCCGTCCGGGCGCATCCGAACCTGCCAGGTCATTTCGAGAGCGTAACCCGCGCGCGGATCACACCCGATTGGGAGGTCAGAACCGCGCGATGAGCGATCGCATCAATTCCGGAGGTTGGCCTGCATCGCTTCCAAGACGCGGGCGGTGGCTTCGAGGACGAGACGCTCCCGCATCTCGGTCAGCTCCTCCTCGGTCATCTGGGCCAGCGGCGGTGTGGCGTGACGGCCGTGATCGCGGAACGCGTAGGCCGACTCGCCGTGCTCGGCCACGTCAACCCCCGCTTCCTCCGCCTCCGGCGCCACGCGGAACCCCACGAGCCGATCGACCACGAGGAGGATCACCCAGGTGGCAGCGAACGAGAACGCCAGCGTGATGCCGGCCGCGGCGACCTGCCGCCCGATCTGCAGCCATCCCCCGTCGGCGCCTGCCGGATTCACGACGAGGCTCGCGAATACACCCGTCAACAGCGCGCCGACCAGGCCACCGACCATGTGCACGCCCACGGCGTCGAGCGAGTCGTCGTAGCCCATCCGTGACTTCAGCTCCACCGCGGCGAAGCAGACCGCTCCGCCGATCAGGCCGATCGCCAGGGCGGCCATCGGCCCCACGAACCCGGCGGCCGGGGTGATCGCGACCAGCCCTGCCACCGCGCCCGTCGCTCCTCCGACCGCGGTGGCCTTCCCGTGCCGGATCCGCTCCGGCACGAGCCACCCGATCAAGGCGCCGGCGGCTCCCAGGTGCGTGGCGAGGAGGGCCGAGGACGCGAGCCCGTTCGCCCCGAGGGCGCTCCCGGCGTTGAACCCGAACCACCCGAACCAGAGGATGCCCGCGCCGAGGACCACCATCGGGACGTTGTGCGGCGCGAAGTTCCCCCTCGGGTAGCCGCGGCGCTTCCCGACGAACAGCGCCGCCGCGAGGGCTGCCGCGCCGGCGCTGATGTGCACCACGGTGCCGCCGGCGAAGTCCAGGGCCCCGATCCCGGCGGCCCCGAGGAACCCGCCGCCCCACACCCAATGCGCGAGCGGCGAGTACACCAGGAGAGACCAGAGCGCCACGAACGCGACGTACCCCCCGAACCGGACCCGCTCGGCGAACGCGCCCGCGATCAGGGCGGGCGTGATCACCGCGAACATCAGCTGGAAGGCCGCGAACGCCGTGTGCGGCACGGTGGGCGCGAGCGCGTGCGGCGCCTCACCGACCCCGCGGAACCCCAGGTGCGCGAGGCCGCCGATCACGCCTCCCACGTCGGGGCCGAACGCGAGCGTGTACCCGGCCAGCAGCCACACGACGGAGACGATCGCGATCGCCGCGACCGACTGCATCATCGTGCCGAGCACGTTCTTCGACCGGACAAGGCCTCCGTAGAACAACGCCAGGCCCGGCGTCATGAACAAGACGAGTGCGGCGGCGCCGAGCACCCACGCCGTGTCGCCCGTATCGATCGCCCCTGGTCCCATCCCGACCCCCTCGCTCGTGGATGGGTCCGTTATGCGGCATGCCGGGACGAACCCGGTGACGTCCGTGTTTCGTTCTCGTAAACGATCGGGAGGGTGCGACCTGGCGGGCGGCCGTCAGTCGTCGAGCCGGTGTTCCAGCTTGGCGAGCCGTTTCTCCAGGTCCCGGACACGCCGATCGCCTTCCCTCTTGCCTCTCCGTCTGAGCGCGAGCTTCGTCACCAACCCCAGGAAGCCCGCACCCGCCAGCGCGCCAGCGGCTCGCTTGGCCACCTTCGCGGCGGCCGGGAGGCGTCCCTCGAGCTCCCGGAGCTCACCATCGAGCCGGTTCCTCGTCGTTTCGATCTCCCTCATCGTTTCAGCTGCTGTTTCGCCCATTGGACGTCCTCCTTCAGCGACTCTTGCGTGAGCTCGGGCTTGGATGTGCTCGAGCGGAGCCATCCACGGGCCACCACGATCGCGACGGCCGCGAGGATCGCGAACACGGTGGCCGTGATCAGCATCGCGGCCCACCGGGCGAGGACGAGGTCCAGCGCCTCGGCGCCGGCCATCCCGAGGAAGCCGATCACGAACAATCCCAGCACGGCCGCGGCGCCGAAGACCCCGATGGCCTTGGCGCGCGTGCCGACCATCTCGCCGAACTCCTGCTTCGCGAGCTCGATCTGCTTGGTCACCAGCGTCGAGATGTCCGCCGCGATCGACCGGAGCAGCGGGGCCGTGCCCTTGACGCCGTTGGTCGATGTAGACGCCTCGGGTTCCGCAGCTCGGGGTGGTGGCACGCCGCCATATGGAACACCTGCGTCTCCGCCGTTCCCGGATCCAACCTCCACGATCTCCTCCTCCCTCCGCTCCTTGACCCGTGCATGGTCACGGAGCGCTCGTTCGTCCGCTTCCATCAGTCTGTCCAGGTTGAGCGCGCGCGGCCACAAGGGCCTGCGCGCTACAGGTGAGGGGTACCCGCGCCGCCGTTCCCCCCAAACGGCGGCGCGGGCCACCCGTCTTTACGCGAGGGCTTCCTCGAGCGCCCGGCGGACGAGCACCTTCGCGAGGGCGCGGCGGTACTCGTCCGAGCCGAAGGAGTCCGACGGCGGGGCCGACCCTTCATCGGCCCGCTCGGCGGCGGTCGCGGGGTCGGCCCCGCCCGCCAGGGCCTCCTCCACGCCGACGGCTCGCATCGGCGTGAGCCCCATGTTCGTGAGCGACACGTTCGCGCTGCCGTTCATCCGCACCGCCGCCACGCCCACGACGGCCCAGTCCTGGGCCCGCCGGGTGAACTTCTGATAGCTCCAGCCTCCCGGCGTCTTCGGCACGCGGATCTCGGTCAGCACCTCGTCGTTCGCGAGAGCCGACTGGAAGAGTCCGGGGAACATGTCGGTGGCCGCGATCTCCCGGGTGCCGCCCGATCCGGTCGCGACGAACGTCGCGCCGAGTGCAAGGAGCACGGAGGGCATGTCACCCGCAGGGTCGGCGTGCGCCACCGAGCCGCCGATCGTTCCCATGTGCCGGACCTGCGGGTCGCCGACACGGCCGGCCACCGAGGCGACGACCGGACAGAGCTCCCGGAGCGCGTCGCTCGCCTCCAGGTCGTGGTACCTGGTGAGCGCCCCGATCGTGACACCGTCGCCGTCCTCGCGGACGTAGGACAGGTCACGGAGCCGTCCGATGTCGACGAGCTTGGTCGGGACCACGAATCGGAGCTTCATCTGCGGCAGGAGCGAATGCCCCCCGGCCAGGAGCTTCGCTCCCTCATCGGCCTCCAGCGCCGCGATCGCGGCCTCGACCGAGTCGACCCGCTCGTACTCGAACTGCGCCGGGATCATGCCGCACCTCCCTGCCGGGTCTTGGCTTCCTGGATCGCGCGCCACACCCGCTCCGGCGACGCCGGCTTCTCGATCGCGGTGACACCGAGGTGCGACACGGCATCGATCACCGCGTTGATCACCGCAGGCGGCGCCGCGATGGTCCCTGCCTCACCGACACCCTTCACCCCCAAGGGGTTCGTGGTGGAGCGTGTCTCTTGGGAGTTGTCCGTCGTCATCGCTGGGATCTCGGTGGCCGACGGGATGAGGTACTGCGTCATCGTCGAGGTCGTGAGGTTCCCAGACTCGTCGTACATCGCCTCCTCGTACAGCGCCTCCGCCACACCCTGGGCCACACCCCCATGGATCTGCCCCTCGACGATCTTCGGGTTGATGATCGTGCCGCAGTCGTCGACCGCCACGTACTTCACGATCTCGGTCCTGCCCGTCTCGGTGTCCACCTCGACGACGCAGATGTGCGCTC
>JBOGVC010000188.1:0-11454 GCA_050695275.1 Actinomycetota bacterium
GATTAGCCCTCGGTCGCCGACCTGCCCCCCGCCCTCCGCGTAGAAAGGGGTCCGGTCGAGGAAGACACGGATCTCCTCGCCCTCCTCGGCCTCCTGCAGCTCGCGGAACTCCGGATCCAGCAACGACACGATCGTCCCCTCGGCGTCGAGCCGCTCGTAGCCGACGAACGTCGTCGGCGGAGCCGCGCCCGCGTCCAGGCCGATCGGCACCTTCTTCGCGGCGGCGCGGGCTCGGGCTCGCTGCTCCTGGAGCAGCTCGGCGAACCGGTCGGTGTCCACGGTGAGGTCCGCCTCCGCCGCGAGCTCCTCCGTGACCTGCAAAGGGAAACCGAACGTGTCCGAGAGCTTGAAGGCGTCGTCTCCCGTGATCCGACCGTCACGGGCTCTCCCCTTCGCGTCGTCGAACAGGACGAGCCCTTGCCGGAGCGTGCCCGCGAACCGCTCCTCCTCGGACCCCGCCACCTGTCGTACGAACGCCTCGTTGTCCCGGAGCGACGCGTACGCGTCGCCGAACGTCGCCACCACGACGTCGATGATCGGATCCATCACGGCGCGCTCGATCCCGAGTGCCCGGGCGTGCGAGACCATCCGGCGCAGCATCCGCCGCAGGATGTAGCCGCGTCCCTCGTTCGCCGGCTGGACCCCATCCGCGATCAGGAACGCGGTGGCCCGGCCGTGTTCGGCGATGATCTTCAGGGACACGTCGTCGCGGCTGTCCCGGCCGTGCGTGCGGCCCGACAGGGACTCGGCCACCTCAAGCAACGGCCGGAGCAGGTCCGTCTCGAAGACGCTGTCTACGTTCTGGAGCACCACCGCAACGCGCTCCAGCGACGAGCCGGTGTCGACGTTCTTCGCGGGGAGGGGCTCGACGAACCGGAGGTCCTGGTCGATCCGATCCTGGATGAAGACGAGGTTCCAGATCTCCATGAACCGTTCCTCGTCCACGTCCGGGCCGCCCTCCGGTCCGTACTCGGGTCCGCGGTCGACGAAGATCTCGCTGCACGGACCGCCCGGGCCGGCCGCGTGGGTGTGCCAGTAGTTCGCGAGTTCGCCCTCCGCGTCGGTCATCCCCCGGCGGACGATGCGGTCTGGGGACAGGCCCACACCATCGACCCAGCCCTGCACGGCATCGTCGTCCTCCTCGTACACCGTCACCCAGAGCCGGTCGTGGTCGATCCCGTATCCCTCGGTGACGAGCTGGTGAGCCCAGGCGATCGAATCGGCCTTGAAGTAGTCGCCGAACGAGAAGTTGCCGAGCATCTCGAAGAACGTGAGGTGTCGGGCGTCCGTGCCGACGTTCTCGATGTCGTTCGTGCGCATCACCTTCTGGACGGTGACGGCGCGCGGGTACTCCGGCTGGGCTTGTCCCAGGAAGATCGGGATGAACTGGTTCATCCCCGCGTTCGCGAGGAGCAGACCGGACTCGGGAGGCGGGATCAGGGACGAGCTCGGCACGCGCCTGTGTCCTCGCTCCTCGAAGAACGACAGGAACAGCTCGCGGATCCGCTCCCCCTCCACGGGCGGAGTCTACCGGCGGTCTCCGCAGCCCTCGGACCGGGCCTCAGGCCGCGGTCGGCTCGTCGGGACCGGGTTCGCGCCTCGACGCGTCGAGCACCGCGAGGAGCTCGCGTTCCCGCTCTTCCATCGCCCGCTTGCCCTCCTCGATCGACTCTGCGACGAGCTTGGAGAGATCCATCAGGCCGCCTCGGGCCTCGCGGGCGAGCGTGGTCGGCTTGACCTTGTTCGCTTGGCGCCTGGCCCATCGGGACGCGACGACGGCGCCGGTCGCGCCGGCGCCCAGGCCCAGCGCGACCCAGAACCCGCGACGCATGTCAGGGCGCCGGCGCGCCCGGCGCCGTGGACCCCTTCGACCGCTTGCTCCGTGCGCCGAACGACTCTGCCGCCTTCTTCACGCCGGCGCCCACGCTCAGGAACTTCACGATGGGGCTGGACGCGGCGTGCTCGATGAGACCCGTGAACCGCTCGACGCGCCCGACGATGCCGCCGACGGAATCCAGCACGGTTCCCACCCGGTCGAGGTGCCCGTTGGTGCGCTCAACCGAGCCTTTGATCTCCCGGAGGAGCGGGACCGTCTCCTCCCGCATCGCGTCCACGGTGAGACGGGTCGCCTCGAGCACGCGGAAGGTGTTCAGCAGCACGAGGCACAGGAACAGGACCAGGAGTCCCCAGAACGCGGCGAGCACGATCAGGGCGGTCTCGCCTCCGGTGAGGGCAAGGAGCGTCATCCGTTACCTCCGAGATTCCGTGGGGTGGGCAGTTCGCCCAGCATACCCATGGGCCCGGAGTCGCTCAGTCCCGCTGCGGCCGCCGGTTCCTTCTGGGTGCCGGTTGCTCGACCGCGGGGTCACGCTGAGGGACGCCCGTACCGGGCTCGACCTCGACGTCGCGGCCTTGGCCCGTCGCCTCGTAGTAGACCTCGTCCTCGAATCGCTCCGGCCGGTACTCCTGCTCCACGTGATGGCCCTCGAAGTCGTGGGGGTACTCATAGCCCTCGCCGTGGCCGAGCTTCGCGGCGCCGGCGTAGTGGGCGTCGCGGAGATGCGGCGGCACGGGGTCGGTCGAGTCGGCGTCCGACAGCGCCTTGTCCAGCGCCTCCGTGACCGAGTTCGATTTGGGTGCCCGCGCCAGGTGGAGCGCCGCATGCGCGAGGTTGAGGCGAGCCTCGGGCATCCCGACGTGCTCGAGCGCGTGCGCGGCTGCCACCGCGACCGACAGCGCCTGCGGATCGGCGAGGCCCACGTCCTCGGAGGCGAAGATCACCATCCGCCGCACGATGAACCGTGGATCCTCACCGGCGTGGATCATCCTCCCGAGCCAGAACAGCGTCGCGTCCGGGTCGGACCCGCGCATGCTCTTGATGAACGCGGAGACGACGTCGAAGTGGCTGTCCCCACGGTCGTAGGCGACGATCCGCTTCTGAACGGCGTCGGCGACCCGCGCCCCGTCGATCAGCGTCTCGCCGGCGTCGGCGAGCAGGACGGCGGCCTCGAGGGCGGTGAGCGCCGCGCGAGCGTCGCCGGCGGACAGCTCCACGAGGTGGTCGAGGGCGTCATCGGTGAGGGTCACGCCGAGCGCACCCATCCCTCGCTCGGCGTCGATCACCGCGAGCTCGAGCAGCCCGCGGATCTCCTTCGGTTCGAGCGGCTCGAGACGGAGCAGGAGACAGCGTGACAGCAGCGGGCCCACCAGGCTGTGGTAGGGGTTCTCCGTGGTGGCGCCGATCAGCGTGATCGACCCGTCCTCGATCGCCGGGAGGAGGATCTCCTGCTGCGCCTTGTTCCAGCGGTGCACCTCATCGACGAACAGCACGGTCCGGAACAGCGTCGTCTTGGAGTAGTCCATCACCCGGCGGGCATCCGACACGCCGGAGCTCACTGCGGACAGTTGTTGGAAGTCTGCGCCGACCGCGATCGCCAGCAGGTGCGCGAGCGTCGTCTTGCCGGTCCCGGGAGGGCCCCACAGGATCGTGGAGGGAAGGTGTCCGCCGTCGATCAGCTTCGTGAGCGGTTTGCCCTCGCCCAAGAGATGGTGATGTCCGACGAACTCCTGGAAGGTGCGCGGACGCATCCGCGTTGCGAGAGGTCGATCCATCTGAGAGGAGTGTCCTTTCCTGCCAGCCCGAGTCCGGCCCCGTCAAAGCCGGAAGCCAGCATGATAGGGCCTCCGGGGCGGCGGAGGAACCGCCTTCGGCCCTAGGGCGATGGCCGGCGGGCATCGTTCCGCTCAAGAGCGGCTGCGCAGCACGTTCACCCGTCGTATCGCCTGAGGATCCGATCCGGCCTGATCCGGTAGATCACGCGCTCTTGGCCCTCCTTGTACGTCCATCGCTCGCCGTCGTGGTACCGCTGGTTCAGGGCGTCGATGTGCTCCTCGGCCTCCGGTCCGGTCACGAAACCCTCCACGACCCCGTCGATCCGGAGCCACCGATACGGGTCGTCCTCGTCGTGCACCGTCACCGAGACGCGAGGGTCGATCCGGAGGTAGCGGTCCTTCACCCGGCCCACCGCGGAGTTCACGAGCACCGCCCCGTCCGCGGCATCGATCCAGGTGACCGTGACGTGCGGCGTGCCGTCCGGCCGAACCACCGCGAGGTGGGCGAAGTTCTTCCCGGTGAGCAGCTCGACGTCGTCGTCGTGCAATGTCTCCACGCTCACTCCTCCCCCGGAGCTTGCCGTTCCTTCGCGGGCGTCAGCACCTGCAGGCCGACCTCGCGGAGCTGGGTGGCATCGACAGGGGCCGGCGCTCCGGTCAGAGGATCGGCGCCGGACTGCGCCTTGGGGAAGGCGGTGACCTCACGGAGCGTCTCCTTCCCCGCCATCAGCATCACGATGCGGTCCAGTCCCATCGCGATCCCGCCGTGGGGCGGCGCACCGTAGCGGAACGCGCGGATCAGGTGACCGAACTTCTCCTCGATCTCGGCCTCGGTGAGCCCCAGGACCTCGAAGACCTGCTCCTGCACCTCGGGCCGGTGGATCCGGATGC
Source organism: Actinomycetota bacterium (assembly GCA_050695275.1). Lineage (GTDB taxonomy): Bacteria > Actinomycetota > UBA4738 > UBA4738 > HRBIN12 > JAJNBA01. The sequence goes on from JBOGVC010000188.1 coordinate 4,504, forward strand.
TCCCGCCACCCACCTCGTAGCCGTTGAGGACGAGGTCGTAGCCCTTCGACTTGGCCGTCTTCGGGTCGAGGTCGTCGCTCGCCGGAGCGGTGAAGGGATGGTGGTTGGACACCCACTTCCCCTCCTCATCGCTCCAGTCGAATAGCGGCGGGTCCGTGTACCAGACGTAGCGCCACTGCCCCTCGGGGATCAGGCCGAGTCGATCGGCAAGATGTCGTCGCGCGCCGTCCAGCGCCACGTACACCCGATCGGCCTGATCGGCCACGATGCAGATCAGGTCACCTTCGGATGCACCGGTCTCCCTTCGCACGGCGTGGACCTCATCCTTCGACAGGTGCTTCTCCACCGGGGAGCGCACGCCATCGCCCTCGACGACCATCCAGACGAGGCCGGCCGCGCCACGGCCTTTCGCATCCTGGACGAGCTGATCGAGCTCCTTGCGAGAGAGCTGACCACCGCCGGGCGCCGCGAGGCCCTTGATCGCACCGTCCTCCGTTGCGAGCACGGACGCGAAGGCGTTGAAACCCGTGCCGGCGAACGCGGATCCGAGATCGGCGAGCTCCATGTCGTAGCGGAGGTCCGGCTTGTCGCTGCCGTAGCGCTCCCGCATCTCGTCGTAGGTCATCCGCGGGAACGGCGTGGGGATCTCCACCCCGTGGATCTCGCGGACGAAGCGCGCGTACAGGGGCTCGATCACCGCGAAGACGTCCTCCTGGTCGGCGAACGACATCTCCACGTCGAGCTGGGTGAACTCGAAGCTCCGGTCAGCGCGCGGCGCTTCGTCCCGGAGGCACCGGACGATCTGGTAGTAGCGATCCTGGCCCGCCACCATCAGCAGCTGCTTCAGCTGCTGCGGGGACTGTGGGAGCGCGTAGAAGGACCCCGGCCACAGCCGCGACGGCACGAGGAAGTCCCGGGCCCCCTCCGGCGTGGAGCGCGTGAGCAGGGGCGTCTCGACCTCGAGGAAGCCGAGGGCATCCATGTGATCGCGCGTGATCGCGTTGATCCGGTGGCGGATCCGGAGCGCCTCCGTCATCTCCTGCCGCCGCAGGTCCAGGTAGCGGTAGCGCAGGCGGAGCTCCTCGCCCGCTTCGATCCGATCCTCGACCGGGAAGGGGGGCGTCTCGGCCTCCGACAGGATCTCCAACGAGGCCGCCGCCACCTCCACTTCGCCGGTGGGGAGCTGCGGGTTGGCCATCCCGGCCGGGCGGGCGCGGACGCTGCCGGTGACCTGCACCACGTCCTCCGCGCTCAGTCGCTGGGCGGCGGCGTGGGCGTCCGCCGCGTCCTCCGGGTGGAAGACCACCTGCACGATGCCCTCGCGGTCGCGGAGATCGATGAACGTCACGCCGCCGTGGTCCCGGCGGCTCGCGACCCAGCCGCAGAGGATCACCTCGGCATCGGCGTGCTCGGCGGTCAGCTCGCCGCACGCGTTGGTGCGCATCGCGGTGCGGTAGATGCTGTCCTTCATCCCGTTCCCCCGGCCGGCCTCGCACCAGGCGTCGACGCGACGGCCTCGGCGAGCGAACCGGCTGCGACCTCCTGCTGATCACCATCCGAGAGGCGGCGAAGCGTCACGACCCCCGCCTCGAGCTCGCGCTCCCCCACGATGGCCGCGAACGTGGCGCCGGTGCGGTCGGCCATCTTCAGCTGGGCTTTCAAGGGGCGGTCCTCGAACGCGGCGTCCGCGGCGACACCAGCCGCGCGGAGCTCGCGCACCAGGTCGTGGGCCCGTGCATGGCCGGTGTCGCCGACCCCGACCACGAACACAGCGAGCCCCGGTTCCTCGGGTACCTCGATCCCCTCCTGCTCGAGCGCGAGAAGGACGCGTTCCAGACCCATCCCGAATCCCACGCCGGGAACGTGCGGCCCGCCGAGCACCTCGGCCAGCCCGTCGTACCGGCCACCGCCGAACAACGTGGCCTGCTGCGGGGAGAGGCCCGGGCTCACGAACTCGAACGCCGTGCGCGTGTAGAAGTCCAGGCCGCGGACCAGCGTCGGCTCGATCGTCCACGAGAGACCGGCGTCCTGCAGACCTGACTGCACGCCCTCGAAGTGCGCCCGGCACGGGTCGCAGAGCCGGTCGGTGATGCGGGGGGCCTCCTTCGCCACCGCCCGACACGCCTCGTCCTTGCAGTCGAGGACGCGGAGCGGGTTGTCTTCGAAGCGATCGCGATGCTCGTCGTTCAGGCGGTCCCGGTTGGCGCGGAGGAACGCCACGAGCTCGTCGCGGTACGCGGGACGGCAGACCTCGTCCCCGATCGAGTTCAGCTGCAGCTCGATGCGGGTCAGCCCGAGCCCTCGGAGGAACGCGTCGCCCACCGCGATCACCTCGGCATCCGCGCCGGGCGCCTCGGTCCCGAACACCTCGATGCCGAACTGCCGGTGCTCGCGGTACCGGCCCTCCTGCGGCCGCGCGTACCGGTACATCCGCGTGAGGTAGTACGCCTTGAACGGAGACGGTTGCCCCTGGATCGCGCCGAGGTAGGCACGCATCACCGGCGCGGTCCCCTCGGGACGGAGCGTCAGCGAGCGCCCTTTCCGATCGTCGAACGTGTACATCTCCTTGGTGACGACATCGCTCGTCTCGCCCGACGTCGCGGAGAAGAGCTCGGTCGCCTCGAAGCCCGGCGTCTCGACGTAGCGGTACCCGTGGAGGCGGGCGAGGGCCGCCGCGCGATCGTAGAGCGCTCGCATGCGGCTCCCCTGGGGCGGGAGCAGGTCGAGCGTGCCTCGTGCCGGTCGCAGGTCCATCAGGCCAGGTCCACCAGGAACGGGTTGGACGAGCGCTCCCGTCCCACGGTGGTCCGCGGGCCGTGCCCCGGAAGGACGTCGTCGGCGTCGTCCCTCGTGAGGAACCATCGCAGGCTCGCCCGCATCGCCTCCGGCGAGGAGTTCGGGAAGTCGGAGCGGCCGATCGAACCGGCGAACACGAGGTCGCCCGCAACCACCGTGGCGTCGGTCACGAAGCAGCAATGACCGGGCGTGTGTCCGGGCGTGTGACGCACCCCGATCGAGATCCCGGCGAAGGACAGCTCGTCGCCGTCGACGATGCGGCGCAGATCCTTCACGGGCTCCAGGGGATTGTCGAACCCGGGATCCCAGGCCTCGATGTCATCGAACGCGATCGCGTCGTCCTCGTGGACGAAGACGGGGAGGTCGTCGCCGGCGAGGACGCCTGCGGCGTAGGCGTGATCGAGATGCGCGTGCGTCAGCAGGATCGCCTCCGGCCGCCTGCCGGCGCGTTCCAGGACCGCTCGCAGCTCGTCCGGCTCGAACCCGGGGTCGACGAGGACCGCGTCGTGGCTGCCGTCGGCGCCGAGGAGCCAGCAGTTCGTGCCGAACGGGTTCCGATCGAAAACGTCCTGGTACATCCGGCGCATCGTACCGGTCGATCCGGCGCAGCCGCCCCGACCGGCTCCGCACCGTTGCGCCGTACGCTGGTCAGATGGAGCGACACGTCGTCCTCTACGACGAGGACTGCGGCTTCTGCCGATGGTCGCTCGACCGCCTCCTGCGTTGGGACCGGCGCGACCGGCTCCGGGCCGCTCCCATCCAGAGCGGAGAAGGCGATCGGCTCCTGGCCGACCTGACCGTGGCTGATCGGCTCGCGTCCTGGCACCTCGTCACGCCCGACGGGCGCCGCTACTCCGGCGGAGCCGCGACGGCTCCCCTCGCCCGACTCCTGCCCGCCGGCGCCCCCGTGGCTCTTCTGGCCGACACGTTCCCGCGCACCACGGATCGGGCCTACCGGTGGTTGGCGCGTCACCGTGGCTGGCTCTCCGGGCGGCTGGGCGCGCGCGCCTGCTCGGTGGATCCGAGCCGTCGACCCGGCCGTCCTACGTCGAGCTGAGGGATGAACCTTCGATCACGAGCGTGAACGGCCCGTCGTTCAGCAGCTCGACGTCCATCATCGCGCCGAAGACGCCACGTCCCACCCGCGCCCCCCGGGCCTCGAGCGCCGCGGCGAGGGCTTCCACCCGCTCCGACGCGATCGACGGATCCTCCGCCTCGCCCCAGGACGGACGTCGACCCTTCTTCAGATCCGCGTAGAGCGTGAACTGCGACACCACGAGGACCTCGCCGTTCACCTCCGCCAGGGAAAGGTTCGTCTTGCCGTCGTCGTCGGCGAACAGCCGGAGGTTGACGATCTTCTCCGCCAGCCGCTCGGGCTCGTCAGGCGGATCGTCGCGCCCCACGCCGACCAGTAACAGGTACCCGCGCCCGATCCCCGCGACGCGCGCCCCGTCCACCGCGACCGATGCGCGCCGCACCCGCTGCAGGACGACCCTCATCCCGGTTGTCGCGCGATCACGTGGAACACGTGCCAATGCTTCGGTCCGCTGAACGCCTCGCCGTCTTCCTCTTCCTCCACGAAGGATTCGAGCTCGAGCCCGTCGAACCGGGCCCGCGCGGCCGAGACGTCGTGGAAGGTCATGCTCGGATCCGTGGCCCACGTGTCCCGATCGCCGAAGAGCTCACCGACGAAGCGCCCGCCGGGCGTGAGCGCCGAACGGATCCGCCGCCAGAGATCAGGGAACGCCTCGGGAGGACAGAACGGGAGGCTGAAGCTCGCGTGCACGAGGTCGGCCGGGGGGAGCGGGGGCTCCTGCATCGGCGACACCAACGTGCGGAGGCGATCGGCGTGCTCGACGGGGATCCTCTCGCGCAGGCGTCGGATCCCCTCCTCCTCCGCGTCGATCGCCAGGACGTCCCATCCGCGGCGGAGCAGCTCGGCGGTCTCGAACCCCTGCCCGGCCCCGAGGTCGACGGCCACGCCCACTCGCCCTTCGGCGTCGAACGATCGGAGGGCGTGGAGCAGCAGGTCGCGCGGCTCCCGATCGCCCTGCCCGTCGTAGTAGCCGGTCCAGTCGCCAGCGCTCGCGCCAGAGGTCGCGAACGAGCTCACGGCGTCAGCTCGGGACGACGCGATACGCGTCGTACACGCTCTCCACTCGCTTCACCGCCGCGAGCAGCGACGAGAGGTGGGTCACGTCGGCCATCTCGAACGTGAACCGGAGACGCGTGATGCGGTCCCGTCCCGTGCTCGACGTGGCGGCGAGGATGTTCACGTGACTGTCCGACAGGACCGTCGCGACATCGGAGAGCAGGCGCGTCCGGTCCAAGGCCTCCACCTGGATCGCCACCGAGAAGGACGTGGGCTTGCCCTCGGCCCAGTCCACGTCGATGATCCGCTCCGGCTCACGCCGCTTGAGCGTCCGGAGATTGGGACACGTGTCGCGGTGGACGGAGACGCCCTGGCCGCGGGAAACGAATCCCACGATCGCATCTCCCGGAACCGGGGTGCAGCACCGCCCGAGCTTCACCCAGACGTCCCCCAAGCCTCGCACCACGACGCCCTTCGAGATGTCGGGCTTCCCGATCCGCACGGGGCGGGCGAGTGGAACCTCTGTCACGTCCTCATCCGGAGTCCCGGAGACCAGGCGTGACATCCGCGCGACGATCGATTGCGGAGACACGTGCCCCTCCCCGACCGCGACGTAGAGGGCCTCGAGATCCGGGTACTTCAGATCGTCCGCGACGCGCGCGATCGTCTCCTCCGACGCCAGACGCTTGAAGGTCTGATCCTGCCGGCGCACGAACGTCTTGACGGCGTCGCGCCCAGACTCCATCGCGTCCTCGCGGCGGCCGCGGCTGAACCATTGGCGGATCTTCGTCCTGGCCCGTGGCGTCTTCACGAACTGGAGCCAGTCCTGGCTCGGTCCCTCGCCCTGTGCCTTCGACGCGAGGATCTCGACGGTGTCTCCGGTGCGGAGCTCGTAGTCGAGCGGGACGAGCTTCCCGTTCACCTTGGCCCCCACCGTACGGTGGCCGACCTCCGTGTGGATCGAGTACGCGAAGTCCACCGGCGTGGCGCCCTGCGGCAGGTTCTGCACGTCGCCTTTCGGGGTGAAGCAGAAGACCCGCCCGCCCGACAGGTCGATCCGCAGACCCTCCATGAACTCCTGCGGGTCGGCCATGTCCTTCAGCCAATCCATCATCTGGCCGAGCCAGGCCATGTCCTGTGCTTCCCTCGAGGACTTGCTCCCCTCCTTGTAGCGCCAGTGCGCGGCGATGCCGAACACGGCCGTGCGGTGCATGTCCTGCGTCCGGATCTGGATCTCGAGCGGGATGCCCTTCGGCCCGACGACCGTCGTGTGCAGCGACTGGTACATGTTCGACTTCGGCATCGCGATGTAGTCCTTGAAACGACCCGGGATCGGCTTCCAGAGCGCGTGGACGGCACCGAGCGCGCCGTAGCAGTCGCGCAGGGAGGGCACCAAGACGCGGAGACCGACGAGGTCGTGGATCTCGTTGAACTCCTTGCCGCGGATCACCATCTTCTCGTAGATGGAATACAGGTGCTTCGGGCGCCCCTCGACGTCCGCCTTCACGCCGAGCTCTTTGAGCTTCGCCCGGAGGGCCTCTTTGACGCCCTCCAGGAGTTGCTGCCGCTCTCCCCTGCGACTCTCGACGAGGTTCGCGATCTCACGATAGGGACCCGGGTTGAGCGTCTTGAACGCGAGGTCCTCGAGCTCCCACTTCAGCTCCTGCACCCCGAGGCGGTTCGCGAGCGGCGCGTGGATCTCGAGCGTCTCGTTCGCGATCTTGCGCTGGCGCTCCTCCGAGAGCGGCGCGAGCGTCCGCATGTTGTGGAGACGGTCCGCGAGTTTGACGAGCAGGACCCGGATGTCGCCCGCCATCGCGACGATCATCTTCCGGACGTTCTCAGCCTGCGCGAGCTCGCCGCTGCGGAACTCGAGCTTGTCCAGTTTCGTGAGACCGTCCACGATCCGAGCGACCTCGTTGCCGAACTCCTGCTCGATGTCCCCGAGGCCCACCGGGGTGTCCTCGACCGTGTCGTGCAGGAGGGCCGCGGTGAGCGTCGTGGTGTCCAGCTTCAGGTCCGCGAGTATCCCCGTCACGGCCACCGGGTGCTCGACGTAGGGC
>JBOGVC010000189.1:0-6102 GCA_050695275.1 Actinomycetota bacterium
GTGACCGGTTCGATCCTCGTTCGCGGTGGCGAGTCGGCGACGCTCACCGTCACGTACGAGGTCCCCGAAGCGGTCAGGACGGTCGACGGACTGGAACAGGTGATGCTCAGGGTGCTCCCGCAGCCGACGCTGTCCGGCATGCGGTTCCAGCTCCGGATCGTCCTCCCGGAGGGGTCGAACGTCATCTTCACCTCACCGGGACTCGAGAGAAGGACGGACGGGGCGACGTTCTCCGGCGTCCGCGGAGGCTCCGTCGACCTCGAGCTGCGATTCGGCTCCTAGCCGATGATCGGGGCGGCGAGGGGATGCTCGACCGAGACCGGCAACCGCGTCATCTGTCCGTTCTCCGCGACGGCCGGATCGGTCTTCACGGCACCGAGCAGGTCCGCGATGGCGTGGGCGATCCTCGCGCCCTGCTCGCTGGACGTGATGCGCACGCCACGGTCGTAGAGGATGTTGAAGAAGTCCTCGAGGATCGCCCGCTGATCGCCGAGCAGTGAGGCCTCGGACACGTTCAGGGCTCGCGACAAACGGGCGAGGGTCTGGATGGAAGGCTCCACGTGACCGTTCTCGTAGCGGGAGAGTCGCGCTTTGGGGATGCCGGAGATGTCCTCGAGCTCCGATTGGCTCAGCCCCGCTGCCACCCGTGACTCACGGAGTCGCTGACCGAAATGCTTCCCATCGCTTTCCCGCATGCCCTGTCTCCCCCTCATGTGAGAACGTTCCCGCACGCTAGCACAAGGGATGCCGAGAGGGGAACCGGGGGTGCCGCCCCACGGTCACCCCAGGTCGCTCATCGGGTCTACTTGACCTCGACGCTCCCGCCGGCGGCCTCGAGCTGCTCCTTCGCCTTGTCGGCGGCCTCCTTGCTGACACGCTCGAGAACCGGCTTGGGCGCTCCGTCGACGAGATCCTTGGCCTCCTTGAGACCGAGGCTCGTGAGAGCCCGGACCTCCTTGATCACCTGGATCTTCTTGTCCCCTGCGGCGGTGAGGATCACGTCGAACTCCGACTGCTCCTCTTCCGCGCCACCGTCACCGGTGGCTGCACCGCCCGGCGCGGCCACCATCATCGGCGCAGCGGCCGCGGCCGTGACGTCGAACGTCTCTTCGAACGCCTTGATGAACTCCGACAGCTCGAGCAGCGTCATCTCTTTGAATTGCTCGAGGAGATCCTCCGTCCCGATCTTCGCCTTCGCCACGGTCAGTCCCCTTCCTCGTCGTTGGTTCCGTTCGCCTCTGGTGCCGCTTCGGCCTCTGGTGCCGCTTCGGCCTCTGGTGCTGTTTCGGGCAGCTTCGCCTTGAAGGCTTCCAGCAGTGACAGGAAGCGCGACTGCGCCGACTGGAACATGGAGGCCGCACGGGACATCTCGCCCTTCATCAACCCCGCGACCTTGGACAACATCACCTCTCGGGACTCGAGGTCGGCGAGCGATCTGGCCTCGTCGGCGGAGAGCACGCGCCCTTCCACGTATCCGCCCTTCAACACGAGGGCAGGGAACCTCTTCGCCGCGGCGGTGACGCTCTTGGCGGCGGCGACCGGGTCCTCGAGCACGAAGGCGACCGCGCTCGGTCCTTCGAACAACGATCCGAGCCCGGCGGCGTCGGTGTCCTCGAGCGCGCGGCGCATCAGGGTGTTCTTGATGACCGCGAACCTCGCGCCTCCTTCGCCGAGAGACTTCCGCAGCTCGGTGATCTCGGACACGGTGAGCCCGCGATACTCGGTGAGCAGCAGCGCCGTGGAGCCTTCGATCTGCTCCTTCAGCTCGGCGACCCGTTCGATCTTCTGGGTACTCGGCATCGCGCCTCCTCTATGAACAACGCGTCCCCGCAGACAGCGGAGACGCGCGCGGCGCGACCTTCCCCGACGACGATGCGTGTTGGCCACGCACGGCCGTCGCCTCGGCAGGTACCCGATCGGGATTGTGCGCTCACGCGCCCCTGCTGTCTGCGGCAGCGCTCAGGGTACCAGCGACGCGAGAGAGGGGCGGCCGGTGGCCGCCCCTCTCCGCTCAGCACTGACGTGCTGCGATGGTGGAGCCGACTAGAACGTCCCGGAGAACGTGTGCTGCAGGAACGTCCCGTCGGCCGCCGTGACAGTGACCGTGACGTTGGAGAACTGCAACGTCATCGGGGGACTGCAGGGCGGCGAGATGGCCGGGGCGTCGGTGATGACGCTGAAGTTCGCCTTCCCGTTCTGGACGGGAACGTCGGCACCACCGGTCAGGGCCTCCTTGTTCGCGGCCTTGGGGTGCTTCGAGCCCGGGTTGATGCATGCCACGTCGCCGGAGATCGTGACCGTGATCACCTCGACGTTGCCGAGGCCGGCCACCTTCCCCGAGATCGTCAGGGTGCTGTCGTTCCGGGTGGCGGTCGGCGTTCCGACGAAGTGCGCGTTGCTGACCGCCAGCGCCGTCGTGGCCATGAGCCCGAACACCGCGAAGGCGACGAGGAACTTCGAGACGAGCGACACGCCGCTCTCCCTCGCCACATGAGCGGGTCGGTACATCCGCTGTGCGTGCGTGGGTCGGTACATCGACATCCCTCCCTTTCGCCCACGGAAAGAACCTCCTGTGGGCACGATCGAGGATCCTCGCTCCACACCGTAGGCAGACCCGTCGGCGTTCCACATCGGCACAACCGCGAAGCAGCGCCTACGCGCTTCCTGGGAAGTCGCCCTACGCGATATCCCCCATCCGAGACGCGAGGATCGCGACGCCGAGACGCGACTTCACCCCGAGCTTCCGGATGAGGTGTTGGACGTGCTTGTCGACCGTCCTGGGACTGATGGAGAGGCGGTCGGCGATGTCGGCGTTGCTCATCGCTTGTCCCAGATACCCCATGACGTCACGCTCGCGCTGGGTGAGCTGGCTCGTTCGCTCAGCTCGATCCCGTTTCAGCTCACGCGCCCTCGCCGTCACCTCCACCGCGGTGATGAAACGATCCTGATCCACGACTCGGTGACCGGCGGCGGCGGCCCGGACGGCTCCGACCACCTCACCGATCCTGGCCGTGCCGTCCACGATCCCGGAGGCTCCCGCCTCCATGCCCGCCACCAGGAAGGAGTCGTCGACCTCTGAATCGGCCAGCAGGATCACGGGAGCCTCGTCGCACGCCTGGGCAAGGGTCTGCACGGAGCCGCGCACCGATCCCTCGGACATCTCGGAGGCCTCGAGCAACACGACCTCCGGACGTTGTTCCTTGCAGAGCTCCAGGGCTTCGTCCAGCGACAACGGCTTCGAGATCAGACGAACCGAAGGCTCCGAGTCCATCGCGATCGCGAGCGCATCGGTGAAGAGCAGGGTCTCGTTCCGGACCAGAAGCACGCCGATCGTGGTCTGCTCCATCTCCCACCTCGCCCTCCGAAGAGGGCTTGTCCCCTAGATGGCCCTGGACCGATTGGGGGACGAGTGTAAACCAGGTTGCGCCACAGGTGAATACGGCGAGTGCGGGGCGTGCCTGTCTCCGGGTGAACAGCACCGCGGTCGACCCGATCGGCGCGCGACGACCGCCGCGTCGGTGACTATCCCTCCGCGGCAGCCATCTGAACGCCTCGGGGCTTGGACGCGTCGATCCGAACGCTCGGGCCCATCGTCGAGGAGACGGCCAGCGATCTGATGTACCGGCCCTTGGCCGAGGACGGCTTCGCCTTCAGGAGCTCGTCGATGACCACCAGATAGTTCTCGAGCAGGTTCCGCTCCTCGAACGACTTCTTCCCGATGATCAGATGGACGTTGCCCGTGCGATCGGCCCGGTACTCGACCTTGCCGCCCTTGATGTCGGCGACGGCTTTGGCGATGTCGTTCGTCACGGTCCCGGTCTTCGGGTTCGGCATCAGTCCCCGCGGCCCCAGCACCCGGCCGGCCTTCCCGACCGACGCCATCATGTCCGGCGTGGCGACCGCCGCGTCGAAGTCGATCGTCCCCTTCATGACCTCCTCGACGAGCTCCTCGCCACCGACGACGTCCGCTCCGGCATCTCGCGCCTCGCGCGCCTTCTCCCCCGCTGCGAACACGCCGACGCGCACCGACTTGCCCGTGCCGTGGGGCAGCGCCACCGTGCCGCGGATCGCCTGGTCGCTCTTCCGGGGGTCGACGCCGAGCCGGAACGCGACCTCGATGGTCTCGTCGAACTTCGCCCCCGGCAGCGACTTCAGGATCTTGATCGCCTCCGCAGGGAGGTACTGCTGCTCACGATCGAACGACTCGGCCGCCTCTCGGTAGCGCTTCCCGGGCTTCGCGCTCACGAGGCCACCTCCACGCCCATGCTGCGCGCCGTCCCTTCGATGATCCGCATCGCGTTGTCGATGTCGTTCGCGTTCAGGTCGACCATCTTGCGCTCGGCGATCTCCTTCACCTGCTGCCGAGAGAGCCGGGCGACCTTCTCCCGGTTCGGCTCGCCCGAGCCCTTCTCGATCCCTGCCGCCTTGCGGATCAGCTCCGCGGCCGGCGGCTGCTTGAGGACGAACGTGAACGATCGATCCTCGTAGATCGTGAGCTCGACCGGGATCACCTGTCCTGCGAACTGCTGGGTCGCTTCGTTGTACTGCTTGCAGAAGTCCATGATGTTCACGCCGTGCTGGCCCAGCGCCGTGCCCACCGGAGGGGCCGGGGTAGCCTGTGCGGCGACGATCTGGAGCTTCGCGGTCGCGAGCACCTTCTTCTTCGGAGCCATCCTTCACACCTCCTGCGGTCCCAGCGGCCTTCCGGCCTCCCGCGTTAAGGGTTAAACCTTCGACACCTGGTCGAAGGAGAGCTCGACCGGTGTCTCCCGGTCGAAGATGTTGACCAGCACCTTGAGCTTGGCCTGGTCGGCGTTGATCTCGTTGATCGTCCCGTTGAAGTCCGCGAACGGGCCTGAGGTGATCCGCACGATGTCGCCCTCCTCGAACCCGAGGCGGACCTGCGGCCGGACCTCTTCCTTCTTCACCGTCAGGATCTTGTCGACCTCGTGCTTCGAGAGCGGCGTGGGCTTCGTTCCGGTGCCGGCGGACACGAAGCCGGTGACACCAGGCGTGTTGCGCACGACGTACCAGGAGTCGTTGTCGTAGACCATGCGGACGAGGAGATAGCCGGGGAACTGCTTCTTCTTCACGACCTGCTTCTTCCCGGACTTGATCTCCATCACGTCTTCCATCGGGATGTGGACGCCGAAGATCTTGCCCTCCATCTGCATCGTCTTGATCCTCGACTCGAGGTTGGCCTTCACCTTGTTCTCGTAGCCGGAATAGGTGTGGACGACGTACCAATCGCCATGGCCCCGGAAGGGATCCTCATCGACGGGCGCCGGCTCGGGCTCGGCGGCAGCTCGGACGGGCTCGGGTTCAGGATCGGGCTCGGCGGCCGCTTCCACGGACCCCGCTTCCGCCTCGGCCGCGTCGACCTCCACGGGCTCGGGGTCCGGCTCGACGGGCTCGGGGTCCGGCTCGACCGGCTCCGGGTCCGGTCGCGGATCCACGGGCTCTGGCTCCACGACCTCCATGGCGACCCCCTCGGCGGGCTCGTCCACGCGTGCGGACCCTTCCGCCGTCTCGAGACCCTCCTCGGCGACCGGCGTGTCGGACGAGTCCACCTGCGCGAGGTCACGCTCGTCGGAGATCGATCCGGATCCGTTCACGTCGGTCCTCATCAGTTGCCGAGGACGTCGAAGACGAACCTCGTGAACAAGGAGTCGAGACCGAACACGAAGGCTGTGAGGACGGTCACGGTCACGAGCACCACGATCGAGTAGGACACGAGTTCTCGACGGGTCGGCCAGTCGACCTTGCTGAGCTCCTGGCGGACCTCCTTCAGGAACTGGCGCGCACCGGTTCGCTTGCGTCGCTCTTGCACGGCGGCCTTCCTGGTGGCGGCGGACGGCGTGGCGGGACGCGCGGCACCGGCGCGCTTCTGCGCGCGCTCCTGGCGTTCCTGCATCCGCTTCATCTGCCGGTTCATGCGTGCTCCCTTGCAGGGGCGGAGGGACTTGAACCCCCAACCGCCGGTTTTGGAGACCGGTGCTCTACCAAATTGAGCTACGCCCCTGGGCTCCGGGCCTCCCAGCGTCGTGGCTGGACGTTCGGAGACCTCAGTATAGGGTCGGCCTCAGGGCCCGGCAAAGGAAC
>JBOGVC010000190.1:0-5722 GCA_050695275.1 Actinomycetota bacterium
GTGGCGGTACGTGACCCCGGCCGTGAGCGAAGGCTGCCGCTCGCCGCGGACAGGTTCACGGACGACGCCGGCGCGGTCGTCGACGACCCGACGATCGACATCATCTGCGAGCTGATGGGCGGCGTCGAGCCGGCCCGTGGGCTCTTGGTCCGCGCGCTGGCGAGCGGGAAGTCCGTCGTCACGGCGAACAAGGAGCTCCTGGCGTCGCACGGCGAGGAGCTGTTCATCGCCGTCGAGGAGGCCGGCGGCGATCTCTACTTCGAGGCGGCCGTGGCGGGCGGTATCCCGTTGATCCGGCCGCTCCGGGAGTCCTTGGCGGGGGAGCGCGTCGATCGGATCCTCGGCATCGTGAACGGGACGACGAACTTCATCCTCACCCAGATGTCCGAGCACGGATGGACGGCGGACGAGGCGGTCGCCGAGGCGCAGCGACTCGGGTTCGCGGAAGCGGATCCCACCGCCGACGTGGAGGGATACGACGCGGCGGCGAAGTGCGCGATCTTGGCCTCGGTCGCGTTCGGTGCTCGGGTCGTGGCCGACGACGTCTACCGCGAGGGGATCTCGGCGGTGACCCCGCAGGACTTCCAGGACGCGGCGCGACTCGGCTACGTGATCAAGTTGCTCGCGATCGCGGAGCTCGACGACGAGGCGATCGCGGTCCGGGTGCATCCGGCGATGATCCCCGAGGTGCACCCGCTCGCGTCCGTCCGGGGCGCGTCGAACGCGGTCTTCGTCGAAGGACCGAAGATCGGACAGCTGATGTTCTACGGAGCCGGCGCTGGTGGGGATCCCACCGCGACCGCCGTTGTGGGAGATCTGGTGAGCGTCGCGAGGAACCTGCTCCAGGGCGCGCGCGGACCCGGTTCCGGATCGACCAACGCGCGACGCGTCCGCCCGATGGACGACACGCACGATCAGTACTACCTGAAGCTCCGCGTGGACGATCGCCCGGGCGTCCTGGCGGAGATCGCCGATCGGTTCGGTCGCAACGGCATCTCGCTGGAGCGCGTCTGGCAAGAAGGCACCGGTGAGGAAGCGACCCTGTCGTTCATCACGCACCGGGCCCAGGAAGGCGCGTTCCAGAAGACGATGCGCGAGCTCCGCGAGCTGGATGCCGTTCACGCCGTGGCGAGCGTGCTCCGGGTGGAAGGAGAGGAGTGACGGCCGCCGGGGCGCCGCAGTGGCGCGGCATCATCGAGGAGTACCGGGACCGGTTGCCGGTCGCGGCCGACACACCTGTGGTCACGCTCCGCGAGGGGGGGACGCCCCTGGTTCGGTCCGAGACGCTGTCGGCCGAGACCGGCTGCGACGTCTGGCTGAAGTACGACGGCGCGAACCCGACCGGATCCTTCAAGGACCGAGGGATGACCCTCGCCATCTCGAAGGCGATCGAGGAGGGCGCGAAGGCAGTCGTCTGCGCGTCGACGGGCAACACCAGCGCGAGCGCGGCGGCCTACGCGGCGAAGGCCGGCCTGACCTGTGCGGTCCTCGTGCCGAAGGGGAAGATCGCCCTCGGCAAGATGGCGCAGACGCTTGTCCATGGCGCCCGCGTGCTCGAAGTCGACGGCAACTTCGACGCCGCGCTCGAGCTCGCCAAGGACCTCGCCGACCGATACCCGGTCACGCTCGTGAACAGCGTGAACCGGTTCCGCCTGGAAGGACAGAAGACCGCGGCCTTCGAGATCTGCGACGCGCTCGAGCGGGCGCCCGACCTCCACCTCGTCCCGGTGGGCAACGCCGGCAACATCTCGAGCCATTGGCTCGGCTACTCGGAGTACCTCGAGGCCGGGATGATCCACGAGCCGCCTCGGCTGTTCGGCTTCCAGGCGAAGGGTGCGGCGCCCATCGTGCTCGGCGAGCCGGTGAAGGACCCGCAGACGATCGCCACCGCGATCCGGATCGGGAACCCGGCGTCGTGGGAGAAGGCCGTCACCGCGGCGAAGGAGTCCGAGGGCGCGATCCTGGCGGTCACCGACCGGGAGATCTTGGCGGCGTATCGCCGGGTGGCTCGAGAGGGGCTCTTCGCGGAGCCCGCGTCGGCCGCGAGCGTCGCCGGGCTCCTGCACCTCCACGCCGAAGGCCAGCTCACGGCCGACGCCACCGTGGTGTGCGTCCTCACCGGCCATGGGCTGAAGGACCCGGAGTGGGCGATCGCGGGGGCGGCCCAGCCCCAGACCGTTCCGGTCGACCCCGCGGCGGTGGCTGCCGAGCTGGGGCTGTAGTGCGAGTCTCCGTCCGGGTGCCGGCCACGTCGGCGAACCTCGGTCCGGGGTTCGACTGCTTCGGGCTCGCGCTCGATCTCTGCAACGAGGTGACCGTGGACACCGAGGCCGAGCCGGGGGTGACGTGGGAGGGCGAAGGCGCCGACGAGCTGCCGACCGACGGCACGGACATGGTCAGCCGCGCGATCGCAGACGCGGCGTCCCACCCCGGGTTCTCCCTGCCGGCGTTCGGGCTCAAGGGGAAGAACAGGATCCCGCTCGAGCGTGGCCTCGGGTCATCCGCCGCAGCGGCGGTCGCCGGTGCATCGATCGGCTACGTCCTCGCCGGCGTTCGAGCCGGTGATGCAGCGGAGGACGGCTTCGACAACGCGGCGGTCCTCGAGGGACACGCGGACAACGCGGCCGCGGCCGTGTACGGGGGGCTTACCGTCGTCGCGAGCGGGATCGTCCGTCGCCTCGACCCACATCCCTCCCTCGCGCCGGTCGTGTTCATCCCGCCGGAGCGATTGGCCACGTCGTCGGCTCGTGAAGCGTTGTCCCCGACCGTGCCGCGCGAGGACGCGGTCTTCAACGTTGGTCAGGCCGCCTTGACCGTGATCGCGTTCACGCTGGACCCGAAGCTGCTGCTCGTGGCGATGCAAGACCGGCTCCACGAGGACGCCAGGGCAGCCCTCATGCCCCGGTCGGCGAGCCTGCTCAGCGAACTCCGCGGACGGCAGGTGCCGGCCTGTCTCTCCGGGGCCGGACCCTCGATCATCGCGTTCGAGCACGACGGCCGGGATGCAGGCGACCCCCCTGACGGCTGGAGGGCGATACGACCCGGGATCCGGACGGAGGGCGTCGAGGTCGTCGTCGAGGACTGACGCTCAGGTCACGCAACGACCCGTGCCCACGGCACTTCGCTGACCTTCGGCGCGCTCGATCAACGGGATCAACCGTGGGGACGTGAGCGCGTAGCCGAGACCCTCGTGCGATACCGACGCCCCGAAGACCAGGCCGGCCACCCTCCCGCCGGGCAGCGCGAACGGCCCGCCACTGTTCCCCGGCCGCACCGTGACCTGGAGCTCGTAGACCCGCCGGCGGACCTCGTCCTCCGAGTAGATGTCTCGGCCCAGGGCATCCAACGCCCGCCGAGCCGCCGCGCGGAGCTCCGTGTACCGGCCGTGCGGATAGCCGAGCACGGCGCCGCCCGTGCCTCGCGCCACCTCACCCGGCTCGAGCGTGAGCGCCGGCGCGTCCAGGCCGTCGACGCGCAGGATCGCGGTGTCGAGGTCGTCGTCGAAGAGCACCGGGACCGCGTCGAACGTCTGACCATCCCACTCGACCCGGGGGCTCCCGCCCGCCACCACGTGTGCGTTGGTCAACACCAGATCGTCGGCGACGACGAAGCCGGTTCCCTGCAGGATCTGATCGCATGCCGGGCCGGAGATCAGCACGAGCGAGGGACGCGCGTCCCGAGCCGCCTCCGCCGCCAGCCCCTGGGTGGGTTGGCGGACCGGTTCGGCGGGAAGTGGCGGCAGCCCGGTGAAGATGTCCGGGAACCCGATCACGTCGAGGACGGTGCCGAGCTGCGCGGCGAGCGCGGGTGGTGGCGGGAGGGTCGCGTCGACCGCCCGAACGACGGCGGACCGTTGCAGGGCACGCGCGACCGAGGGGAAGGGTCCCGCGGCGAGGTTGATCCCTAGGAACCAGATCGCCAGGACGAGGGCGCCCACCGACAGCGCGGATCCGCCGAATGCGTCCACCTTCTTGAAGCGCGCGCCGATCGCCCGTCGATGCAGCTTCGCGCCGAGGACCGACCCCATCGCGTCCCCCACGGCCCCGAAGCCGAGCACCGTGCCGAGCTCGACGCCTGCCTTAGCCAGGTCGGAACGGACGAGACCGGCGACCAGCGGCGCCACCTGGATGCCGACGAGGAACCCGACGGCGAGGCCGGCGAGCCCCGCCACCTGGAGGAGGGCGCCGCGTCGATAGCCGCCCCAAGCGGACAGTGCGAGCAACAGCAACAGAGCCACGTCCAGGGCGGTCACGGACGGACATCGTCCCACGCGTCGGCGCGCGACTCGCGAGCGGCGTCATCCGCCGTCGCCGCCCCCTACACTGCCGACGTGGTCACCCTCGCCCACATCTCCGACCCGCACGTGGGTTCGCCCCACTTCGTGCCGAACATGCTCCATCGCGTGATCGAGGAGATCAACGAGCTGGACCCCGCAGCCGTGATCTGCAGCGGCGACCTGACGACCGACGGCTTCCGGCAGGAGTACCAGGCGTGGCTGTCGTACGCGGAGCGGATCACGGCGCCCCTCCACACGATCCCCGGCAACCACGACTCCCGCAACGTCGGGTACCTGCATTTCGAGGAGCTGGTCGGTGCGCGCAACTGGTCCGTGGAGGTGGAGGGCATCCGCATCGTCGGGGTGGATTCCAGCGAACCGGACCTGAACGAAGGGATGGTGGGACGCAGCCACTACACCTGGATCCGGGAGCAGTTCGCACAGCCGGCCGATCTCAAGATCTTCGTGCTGCACCATCACCTGATCCCGATCCCCGGCACGGGCCGGGAGCGGAGCACCGTGATGGACGCCGGTGACCTGCTCGAGGTCCTCGTCCGATCGGGGGTGAACGTGGTCCTGGCAGGACACAAGCACGTTCCCTACGTCTGGCGCCTCGAGGACATGTATCTCGCGAGCGCCGGCACGTGTTCCTCCCTCCGGGTGCGAGGACACACGAAGCCCTGCTACAACGTGCTGGAGATCGATCGCGGCGAGGTCACGATCTTCCGCAAGTTCCCGTTCGGCGAGCGGCAGCAGATGGCGAAGGTCGCCATCGCCACGGGAACGCAGATGCAGCGGGAGGACGAACACCTCGTCCAGGAGTCCGCGCAGACCGTCTCTGCTCCGGGCGACTGACCACCCGATCCGACCCATCCATCCAGGAGACCCACATGCGAACGCTCGCCCTCGTGGACGGTGAGCACTACCCCCCGGTGACCCGAGCCGCCCTGGTCGTCGCGGCGGAGCGTGGGTACGAGGTCGTGGCCGCGCTCCACGTCGGCGGGACCGAGAAGCTCCCGGCGGGGATCGGACCTCCCGATCTCGGCGTCCCGGTTCGGATGGCGGCCGCGGATCGGATGGGCGCACTGCGAGAGGCGATCGCGGACCTCGCGCTGGAGGTGATCCTCGACCTCTCCGACGAGCCTGTCCTCGGCTACCGGGAGCGGATGGAGCTCGCCTCGGTCGCGCTGGCGGCGCAGATCCCCTACCACGGGGCGGACTTCCGCCTGGACCCCCCTGAGCAGGGCGTACCGCTGTCGGTCCCGACCCTCGCGGTGATCGGGACGGGGAAGCGCACCGGCAAGACCGCGATCGCCGGGACCGTCGCCCGGCTGGCAGCCGGCCGCGGCCTCGAGCCGGTCGTCGTGGCGATGGGTCGCGGCGGGCCGCCGGAGCCGACCCTCGCACCCGCCGGCTCGATCGATCTGGCGCACCTCGTCCGCCTGG
>JBOGVC010000191.1:0-13247 GCA_050695275.1 Actinomycetota bacterium
CGGTCCGCGTACGCCGTCTCGTCGCTCGGGTCGCCTCGCCGGAGGCGAACCGCCCGACCGCCCCGGAGATCGATCGCGGGGATCACGATCATCGGGAGACGGCCTTGACGAAGTTCGCGTAGATCGCGAGGCCCGCCTCACCCGACTTCTCCGGGTGGAACTGGGTGGCGAAGACGTGGTTTCGAGCCGCAGCGGCCGCGAACCGCCTCCCGTGCTCGGTCAGGCCCACGGCGTCCTCGTTCTCGTCGGGCGCGTAGGAATGGACGAAATAGAACCTGGTCCCGTCGGCGATGCCCTCGGCGTACGGATGCGGGCGTGTCCACGTGACCTCGTTCCATCCGATGTGCGGCACCTTCACGGTTCCTGGGACGTCCGAGGGCAGCCGCCGGGATCCTCCCGCGAGGATGCCGAGCCCGGCCTCGGGATCCTCCTCGCTCCGCTCGAGCAGCACCTGCATCCCGACGCACACGCCGAACACCGGCGTTCCGGCGTCGACGGCCTGCCTGATCGCGATGTCGAGGCCCAGGGAGCGGATGGCACGGACGCAGTGTCCGAAATGCCCGACGCCGGGGATCACGAGCGCGTCCGCGGCGGCCACCCGCGCGGGATCTCGGGTGACGACCGGCTCCCCGCCGGCGTGCGCGAGTGCGCGGGAGACCGAGTGGAGGTTCCCGCTGCCGTAGTCGAGCACGGCGATCTCGGCCACGGTCCTTACAGCGTTCCCTTCGTGCTGGGGACGTCGCCGGATCCGGTCAGCGCGCACGCGTCGCCCAGCGCCTTCGCGAGCGCCTTGAACTCCGCCTCCACCACGTGATGCGGCGACCGGCCGGATCGCAGCCGAACGTGCACGGTGAGGTCGGCGGCCTGCGCGAACGCGCGCACGAAGTCCTCGACGAGGCCGGTGTCGAACGTGCCGATCGTCTCGGCGGGCACGTCCACCTCGTGGAGGACGAAGGTGCGCCCGGACAGGTCCAGCGCCACCTCGACGGCGGCCTCGTCCAGCGGGACGACGATCGACGCGAACCGCCGGATCCCGGCCTTGTCGCCGAGGGCCTCCGCGAGCGCCTGTCCGATCGCGAGCCCGACGTCCTCGACGGTGTGATGCCCGTCGACGTCGAGGTCTCCCGTCGAACGGACGGTGAGATCCCAGCCGGCGTGCTTGCCGAGCTGCTGGAGCATGTGGTCGAAGAACGGGAGGCCGGTCTCGACGTCCGTGACGCCCCCGCCGTCGAGGGCGAGATCCACCGTGACGCTCGTCTCCTTCGTGGTCCTCGCCACCGCCCCGACCCGGCCCATCACGCCATCACCTCGTCGAGGGACTTCAGGAACAGGTCGACCTCGTGGGCGGTGCCGGCCGTGACCCGCAGGGCGTTCGGGACGACCTCCGTGAGGTCGCGCACGAGCACGCCGCGGTCGAGCAGGCCACGCCAGATCGCCTTCACGTCGCCGGGCGGCTGGAACAGGACGAAGTTCGCCCGGGACGGGAAGACGGTGGCACCTTCGATCCGCGAGAGCGTCTCGACGAGTCGGTCCCGCTGCTCCCGGATCGCCTCGATGCTCGCGGCGGCCTCGTCCGCGTGGCGGAGTGCCGTGAGGCCGGCCGCCTGCGTGAGCGCGCTCAGGTGATACGGGAGCCGCACCCGCCGGAGATCTTCGACGACGGTGGGGGAGGCGAGCACGTAGCCGATCCGCGCGCCGGCGAGCGCGAACGCCTTCGAGAAGGTGCGCACGACCGCGACGTTGGCGTGATCGGCCACCAGCGGCAACGCGCTCTCGCCCCCGAAGTCGGCGTAGGCCTCGTCGACGATCACGAGCGCATCCGTCGCCGCCGCCAACGCGGCGATCGCCTCGAGTGTCTGGGTTGTGCCGGTGGGGTTGTTGGGCGAGCACACGAAGGCGACGTCGACGCCCGCCTCGTTGGCCCACGCGATGTCCTCGTCCCCGAGCCGGAAGGGTTCGTCGAGGCGCCGTTCGGCGAGCTCGGTCTGCGTGAGCCAGCACAGGCGGCGGTGCAGCACGTACGTCGGCTCGAACACCGCTGCGCGCCGGCCGGGACCGCCGTAGGCCTGGAGCAGCTGCGTCAGCACCTCGTTCGAGCCGTTCGCGGGCCAGACACCGTCGGCGGGGTGGCCGGTCCGTGCGGCGAGCGCCGCACGGAGCGCAGCCATCTCGCCGTCCGGATAGCGGTGCAGGGGGAGGTCGCGAACGGCGACCGCGAGGTCCTCGGAGAATGCCGCGGGCAGTGGCACCGGACACTCGTTCGCGTTCAGACGCACGGCGACATCGAGCTGCGGAGAGTCGTAGGGCCCGACCTCGCGGAGGCCGGGCCGGGGTGACGGTGATGTGCTCACGCGCGACCCCTCCGAGCCTCCACCGCCTTCGCGTGGCCGACCAGCCCCTCCGCGTTGGCGATCACCGCGGCCGCAGGCGCGTGCTGCGCGGCGGCGGTGCTCGACATCCGGACGACCGATCGGACCGTGACGTAGTCGGAGGCCCGCAGGCCGGAGGAGAAGCGCGCCGTCCCCGACGTCGGCAGGACGTGGTTCGAGGCCACGCCGTAGTCACCGAACGGGACCGCGCTCCATTCCCCGAGGAAGATCGCCCCCGCGACCGACACGGTCTCCAGGAACGTCTCGGCGTCGGGAAGGAGGATCAGCAGATGTTCCGGAGCGAGATCGTCCACGACGGCCGCTGCCTGCTCGAGGTCTCGGACGAGGACGCCGCGCGACGCGGCGAGCGCGGCGTCGACGATCTCGCGCCGTCCCGCTTCCGCGACGAGCTGCTCGAGCGCGGAGCCGACCTTCGCGATCACCGGCTCGTCGGTGGTGATCAGGTACGTCCGTGCCAAGGGGTCGTGCTCGGCCTGTGCGATGAGGTCGAGGGCCACGAGCTCGGGGTCGACGTCGCCGTCCGTCACGATCGCGAGCTCGCTGGGTCCGGCGAGCGCGTCGATGCCCACCGTGCCGCAGAGCTGCCGCTTCGCCTCCGTCACGTAGGCGTTGCCGGGACCCACGATCCGGTCGACCTGCGGGATCGTCTCCGTCCCGTATGCCATCGCGGCGATCGCCTGCGCCCCACCGGTCTTCGCGACGTACGTCGCGCCGGCGCGCTTCGCCGCGTAGAGGACGGCGGGGTGGATCGTCCCATCGGCGCCAGGCGGCGTGCACAGCACGATCTCGGGGACGCCCGCCACGACCGCGGGCACCACCGTCATGCAGACGGAGGAGGGATACCGGGCGCGCCCGCCGGGCACGTAGCAGCCGACGGCTCGGATCGGTCGGACGATCTCACCGTAGCGGACCCCGTCGGACTCCTGCCACCACTCGGCGGGGAGCTGGCGGGCGTGGAGATCGCGCAACCGTTCGATCAGGGCATCGAGGGCCCGTTTGAGGTCGGCCGGGGTCTCGTGCTCGGCCACGGCGAACTCCTCGCGGCGCACCATCAGGCCGCTCTCGGATAGGTCGGCGTCGTCGAAGCGCTGCGCGAGCTCGATGAGGACCTCGTCACCCTCGACGAAGACGCGTTGCAGGATCCGCTGCACGGTCTCGGAGACGGTGGGGTCGATCTCGGGCCTGACGGCTTCGAGGCGCTCCCCCCGCTCTCGCAGGTCCAGGAGGTCGAGCATGTCAGGGACCTTCGGTCGCGTCGGCGCGCTGATGGAGCGCCCCGGCCGGGCGGCGGTCCCGGATCAGGATCACCCACCCGCTGACGCCGATCGCGAGCGAGCTTGCGATCAGCATCCCGAGCGCGACGAGCAACGCGGTTTCCCGGTCCATGAGAGCCGGAAGGGTACTGGAACGCGCAACCCTCTCGCCCTCGTTGGCGACCCCGCTGGGCTGCCGGTTCAGTCGGTCCCGCCGGCGCTCCGTTTCGCCTCGGTGCGGCGCTCGGCTTCGAGCCGTTCCAGATCCACATCCTCGTAGCTCATGTAGCCGAACGAGGCCCCGATCGAGGGGTGGACGGCAGTGATCAGCCGATGCATCGCCTGCGCGACCCGCCGATAGGTCGGGTGCCCCTGCGGCTGCGACCGGAGTTCGGTGAGGTGCATCGCCTCCCGGGCCGTCATCTGCATCACGAAGCGGATGCGGAACGCCATCGGCACCGCGTACTGGGCCGCGTCGTCGAAACCGGCCTCCACGAGCACGCCCTCCATCGCCCGGCCGGCCTCCATCACACGGTCCCACCGATCGCGGAGCCCGGCTTCCTCGATCTCGCCCGGCGTCGCGTGACCGTGCTCGCTCGTCAGCCGCTGCCACTCGATCGTGAGCGGACGGTGTCGCTGGAGGTCGCGGAACGCGCCGTAGTCACACTTCACGTCGAAGCGGTAGCCGGTGCGTTCCCACGCGCGACCGGGCTTGTGGCGGCGGTTCGACCGGTCACCGACGCTGGCCCGCAACAGCTCTCCGCGTTCGTCTGGCGACATCGCCCGGACGAGCCCGAGGACCTGGTCGTCGGGGAGACCGGTGCTCGCGTAGAGGACGGCGGCCGCGACCTTCACCTCGCCCTCGGGGTCGAAGTCCACGAGGGTGACCTCCTCCCGAGGCTCGGCGTGGGCGTCCCCGGCCAGCTTGGCGGCCAGCTCCTCGACACCCTCCCGGGTCCCTCGCCAGTAGCGAGCCCAGGCGACCCCCCGCTCCTCGACGTCCACCCGTTTCAGGAACGCCGGGATCACCTTCCGGAGCTCCTCGAGCATCAGCGCGCCGTACTCGCGCATCTCCGCGAGCGGGTGCACCGACAGACGCATCAGCAGCTGCTCGTAGGACTGTGCGGTCGCGAAGATCCCCACGTTGGAACGGGTGGCGGCCGGCAGGCACACCCGGAGCGTGTCGCACGTCTTCGCGGTGATCGTCGATCGGTACACGAAGTCTGAGTCGCTCGGCGCCTGGGGGAACCGCTGCTCGAACCACTCGTACATCGGCGGGAACATCGCGCCGTAGAGACCGAAGACCTCGTCGAGGTAGGTCCGGTAGCGGTGCTCCAGCTCGGTTTCCTCGATCTCCGGCGGCACGGTCGCGCGCCAGCGTCCGCCTGGCTGGTCGTCGTAGCGCATGTAGCGCGTCGACTGCTCGAGGTAGGCGGCGAGGCGACCCCACTCCAGGGCTTTCGCCAGTGGTTGCGATGCCTGCTCGCAGGCGAGGTGGACGCCGCCGAGCTGAGCGACGGAGTCGTCACCGAACTCCACGAACACCCGGTCGTACAGCTTCTCGGCCCGCTCGACACCGACGCTCGTCATCTCGCCGCCCTCGTCGACGTCCTCCGCGAACTCGTCCAGGAAGAGCCGGCGGAGCGACTTCGTCGTGCGCGAGTAGCGAGCGAACAGCGCTCCCTTCACCACCTCCGGAAGGTTCACGAGCGCGAACACCGGACCGTCGAGGTTCGTGAAGAAGCGCGAGAGGATCGCGCGCTGATCCTCGGTGAACCCCTCGGTCGCGAACCAGAGGCTCACGGCGAGGGGGAGCCCGAGGGTGACGGCGACGGCGATGTTGTCACGCTCTGGTGCAACACGATCAGGGTGTCCGGCGGCACCGCGGACCCGGGCGGCGTGTCCTGCTGCGCCACTCTGACGGCGTTCGGGCACTCCGGGCGCGGCAACACGGGATCGCCCAGCTCGACCCGGAGGCCGAGTCCCTCGAGCTCGGCCTTCGCGCTCGCGTAGCTCCGGCAGATCAGGTTGGGGACGATCACGACCGAGGGACCCGCGGAGACGACGACGTCCACCGGCGTCTCCTCCGGCACCTCCTCGCCGGCCGGCGGGTCCTGACTGATGATCTGGCCCTCCGGAACGGTCTGGTCGTTCTGCTCCGTCTGCTCGCCGAGGACGAGCCCGGCGGTCTCCAGCGCCGCTTCGGCATCGGCGACGCTCATGCCCGTCACGGAGGGGACCTCGACGGTCGGCAGCCCGGAGGAGAACACCAGGTCGACGGCACTCCCCTCCTCGACCTGGCGATCGGCCGGAGGGTCCTGCTCGATCACTCGGCCGGCCGGGACCTCGTCCGAGGGCCGTCGTGTCCGTTCGCCCATGTTCAGGCCTGCTTCGTCGAGCGCTTGTTGCGCCTGGGACCGGGTGAGCCCGACGAGATCGGGGACCGCGACCATCTCGCCGCCGCCGTCGTCGGTGAGCATCGTGACCGCGAGGTACGTCCCCGCCGCGAGCAGCGCCATGATCAGGAGAGCGAGGAGAACGGCTACCCAGGGCTTCCGCGGGGAGTCCCCGTCCCGCTCCTGCGGCGGGAGGACCGACGTCGGCTGGGGGCGTGAGATCACCTGGGTAGCCTCGCCGCCGGCGGGGAGGAGCGGCGTGGCCATCACCTGGCCGCCGGTCCGCGCGCGCTCGAGATCGTCCGCGAACTCCTGGCCGGTCTGATACCGGTTCGCCGGGTTCTTCGACAGCGCGCGCATCACCACGGCATCCAGCTCGGGCGGGACGTCCGGGTTCGCAGACGACGGCGCCGGCGGGGTCGCATTCACCTGCTTGTAGGCGATCGCCATCGGCGAGTCGCCGGTGAACGGCGGCCGCCCGGTCAGCATCTCGTAGAGGACGACGCCGAGGGCGTAGATATCGCTCCGCGCATCCACCGAGTGCCCCTGGGCCTGTTCGGGGGAGAGGTAGGACGCCGTGCCGAGGACCGCGGAGGTCTGCGGGGCCGTTTCCGGGCCGCTGATGAGCCGCGCGATCCCGAAGTCCATCACCAGGACCTTTCCCTCGCGGGTGATCATCACGTTCGCCGGCTTGATGTCGCGGTGGATCACGCCGTGGGCGTGCGCGGCGCCGAGCGCTTCCGCGATCTCCTGCGCGATCGTGGCCGCCTGCTTCGGGGGGAGCGTCTTGCCCGACCCGAGGAAGTCGGCGAGCGTCCGTCCCTCGATGTACTGCATCACGATGTAGGGCGTGTCGCCGTCGGTGCCGGAGTCGTAGACCGAGACGATCCCCGGATGGTTCAGCCGAGCAGCCGCCTGGGCCTCACGGCGGAACCGCTCGACGAAGCTCGAGTCCCGCGCGAACTGCGGCAGGAGCGTCTTGATCGCGACGGTCCGGTTGAGGACCCGGTCGTGGCCGCGCCACACCTCGGCCATGCCGCCGGTGCCGAGCGGCGCCTCGACCTCGTACCGATCCCCGAAGATCCGCTCCATGTGCTCCTTTCTACGCTCTTGGCCTTCGCCCCTGGCCTCTGTCCCTACGTCAGCCGTCGCCTAGCGGAGGTACGACTCGATCACGGCGCGAACGATGGGTGCCGCAACCTGTCCGCCGGTGGCCTCACTGCCGAGATCACCGCCGTCGAGGACGATAACCGAGACCGCGATCCGGGGAGGCTGTTGCCCTCCCGCCGGAGCGAACGCCGTGAACCATGCGTTCGGCGGCCTTCCCTCTCCGTTCGTGGCCGTGCCCGTCTTCCCCGCGACCTGGATCCCCGGGATCGCTGCCCGGTACCCGCTCCCCTCGTTCACCACCGAGATCATCATCTGGGTGAGCGCGGCGGCAGATGCGCTGCTGATCGCGGTGCCCACGTTCCGGGGACCGAACTCCCGCGCCACCCGTCCCTGCGCGTCGCGGACCTCGGTCACGAGCCTCGGCTGCGGCATCACCCCGCCGTTCGCCACGGCGGAGGCGATCAGCGCCATCTGCAGCGGGTTGACCAGGTCGTTGTCCAGCCCGATCCCCGAGAACGCGAGGAGCGGATCGTTCCGCTCGAAGTACTCCGGCTCCGGGAACCGGCCGGTCTGGAACGGAAGCTCGAACCGCACGAGCTGCTCGTCGCACGTGGTCCGAGCGGGTGGAAGGGTCCCGCAGAGGCCGTACGCCCGGGCTTGCTCCGCCATCCGCTCGGGACCGAGCTCCAGCGCGACCTCGGCGAACGTCACGTTGCACGACTCCTCGAACGCCTCGATCATCGAGATCTGCGAGGACCCCCCGTTGCAATGGTCGTCGCCGAAGTTCTGGAGCTGCTCGTTGGTGAGCGGGAGCGTCAGCCGGTGGGGGTTCGGCCACACGCTGTCCGGTCCGAAGCGGTTCTCGAGGGCCGCCGACGCCGTCACGATCTTGAAACTCGAACCGGGCAGGAAGAGTTCCTGATGCGACAGGGCGAGGAGCGGCTTGTCCGGGTCGGCGTTCAGGCGCTTCCAGGCGCGGCGCATCTCGTCGTCGCTCCCGCTCGAGAGCTCGCTCGGATCGAATCCCGGGGTGGAGTACAGGGCCAGGATGTCGCCGTTGGCGGGATCGATCGCCACCACGGCTCCTTCGTTGCTCCCGAGCGCCGTGCGGGCGGCCTCCTGGAGGTTGGGATCGAT
Source organism: Actinomycetota bacterium (assembly GCA_050695275.1). Lineage (GTDB taxonomy): Bacteria > Actinomycetota > UBA4738 > UBA4738 > HRBIN12 > JAJNBA01. The sequence continues at coordinate 8,287 of JBOGVC010000191.1, forward strand.
CGTCACGAAGACGTTCGCCCCCCGCTTCTCACGGCCGAGGAACAAGTCGGTGAACGTGGAGATCGCGAGCTCGGGCGCCTCGCCCGAGAGGTAGGTGTTCATCGACTCCTCGAGCGCGGATCGACCGTAGATCCTCGAGTAGTAGCCGGTGACGTAGCCGTAGAGGTCGCCCTCCGGGTAGCGGCGCTCGTAGCGGTACCGCGAACCGGGCGGTGCCGGAACGCTCTCCGCGATGACCAGGCCGCCGGTCGCGAGGATCTTGCCCCGCTCGACGTTGTACTCGGCGATCAGCTGACGGCTGAAGTTGGCGGGGTTGCCCTTGATGTCGTCGGCCGCGAAGACCTGCACGTACGCGAGCTGCCCGAAGACGAGGGTGAACAGCACCACGAGCGCGATCCCGAGGCGACGGATGCGTCGTTCCACCTAGTCGGCGCTCCTGCGCGCCGGCTGCCACGGCCCCGCGGAGATCCGCACCAACAGGGCGATCATGATGAACGTCGCCACGCGGCTCGTCCCCCCGTACGAGACGAGCGGGAGCGGCACCCCCGTGAGGGGGATCAGCCGGGTCACGCCCGCCGCGATCGTGAACGTCTGCAGCGCGATCGTCACGGTGATCCCGGTGGCGAGGAGGCGCCCGAACGCGTCCTCCCGATCCAACGCGATGCGGAGCCCTCGCCCGATCAGCCCGATGAAGAGCAGGAGGATCGCCGCCGTCCCCAGCATGCCGAGCTCCTCGCCGAACGCCGACAGGATGAAGTCGCTGGCGGGGAACGGGATCAGATCCGGCGATCCCCGTCCGAGCCCCGTGCCGACGAGGCCTCCGGACGCGAGCGCGAACCAGCTCTGCGCGAGCTGGCCGTAGCCGATGTCGTGCACGTTCGCGGGCTCGAGCGCGTGCAGCCAGTAGGCCACGCGGTTCTGCACATGGGGGAGGGCCACGTACCCGATCGCGCCGCCCGCGGCGAAGAGCAGGGCGCCCGTGAGGAGGTAGCCGAGCCGCCCGCTCGCGATCCACAGCATCACGACGAAGATCCCGAAGAAGAGCATCGAGGCCCCGAGGTCGCGTTCCAGGAACAGGACCGCGAGGGAGGCGCCCCACGCGAGCAGCAACGGGCCCAGATCCTTGGCTCGAGGCAGGCCGAGCCGCCCCACGCCCGCCTCGAGGAGCTCCCGCTTCGCGGAGAGGTAGGACGCGAGGAAGATGACGATCAGGATCTTCCCGAACTCGGCGGGCTGGAACGTGAACGGACCGAGTTGCGCCCACAGGCGCGCCCCGTTGATCGTCACCCCGATCCCCGGCACCACCGGGAGCAGCAGCAGCATCAAGCCGAGCAGCCCGATCGTGTACGTGTAGCCGTCGAGGACCCGGTCGTCGCGCACGACCAGGAGGGTGAGCACGAACGCGGCCAGCCCGATCAGGAGCCAGAGAGCCTGCTCGTCCGCGATGTCGGCGGGGAGCAACCGGTAGATCATCGCGAGACCGAGCCCTCCGAGCATCCCCGCGATGGGAAGCAGCACGGGATCGGCCCTCGGTGCGACCCACCGCACGACGCCCCACCCCAGGAGATACGCACCGCCGAGGGTGAGCCCGTAGACCACGATGTCGCTTGGGACGCGACCGCGCAGCCCGAGCCCGACCATGCCGTAGGCCGCGATCGACGCCACGAGGGAGACGAGCAGGAGCAGGAGCCCGGTCTTCGGGCGCGTCGCCGGCGCGGGGAGGGTGCTCACGGGGTGCCGCCACCATCGTTCTGGTCTTGCTCGGCCTCACGCTCGGTCAGCCGGGCTTCGCGGACCTTCTCGGCCATGTCCTCGATGAGGGTCTCCCCGGCGGCGCGGTCCACCACCGGGATGCCGTCGTCGAAGCCCTCGTAGGTCCCGAGGTTCCGGACCTGGTCGGCCCGGACATCCTCGTGGACCTCGACAGCATGACCGAGGTCGTAGCCGAGGACCGTCAGGGGGATCCCCTGGAAGACCGCGACGCTCCCGTCGGACGGAGCGACGTACCACTGCCGATCCGCCCACCATCGGATGCCGAAGAGCACGACCAGCGCGATCAGCACGGTGAGACCCGCGCGGAGCCCCCAGCGCCGAACCGTGCTCGGTGAGGGTGCGGCGACCCGCCGGCGGGGGCGGGCGGGAGCCTCGTCGCCTTCGCCGAGCGCCGCCAGCACGACGACCGAGATGTTGTCGATCCCGCCTGCCCGGTTCGCCGCCTTCACGAGCCGGTCCGCGGCCTGCTGCGGCTGGTCGCTGTTCTCCATGATCGCCTGGATCTGGTCCTCGGTCACCATCCCCGTGAGGCCGTCGCTGCAGAGCAGCAGCTGGTCGCCGTCGAGCAAGGCGATCGTGTCCTCGTCGACCTCGACCTCCTGGTCGGTCCCGAGCGCTCGCGTGAGGACGTTCTTGTGCGGGTGCACGTCGGCCTCCGCCTCCGTGATCTCGCCGGACTTCACCATCCGCTCCACGAGGGTGTGGTCGGTGGTGAGCTGGCGGAGCTTCCCCTCGCGGAGCAGGTAGGCGCGCGAGTCGCCGACGTGGGCGATCAGGGCGTTGGCGCCGTCGATCTGCGCTGCGGTGAGCGTCGTCCCCATGCCCGAGAGACGCTCGTCCTCGACCGACCGATCCCAGACCGCGCGGTTGGCCTCGCGGACGTGATCCGGGAGCGTGCCCCTGCCCGAGGAGGCGAGCTGCTCGATCGTCTCCAGCGCGAGCTGGGAGGCGACGTCACCACCCCGGTGTCCGCCCATGCCGTCGGCAACGATGTAGAGGGGAGGGTCGACCAGGATCGAGTCGTCGTTCTTCTCCCGGACGCGGCCGATGTCCGACGCGGACCCGACCTCGATCCTCATGGCGCCGGCTCGTTCCCGGTGCCGAGGCGGGACGGGCGTCGCGACGGATGGCCGGCGCGGCTCATCGACGCAGCTCCATGATCGTCTGACCGACGCGCACCTTGTCTCCGGGCTGCAGCATCGCCGGCGCGGCCAGCTTCTGGTCGTTCACGAAGGTTCCGTTCGTGGACCCGAGATCCTCTACGAACCACGAGTTGTTCTTGGCGAAGAGCCGGGCGTGCTCCTGGGACGCATAGGTGTCGTCGACGCGGAGCTCGCACTCCGGAGCGCGTCCGATCGTCATGCTGGCGGAGAGCCGCACGGTGCGTGGCTTGGCGTCGGACTGGCCCTTCACCAGCAGGGTCGAGGAGCCGGGCGGGAGCGTGGGTCCCGGCTCGCGCCCCCGCCGACCGCCCCGTTCCGCGGCGGGGGCCGCCTCCGCGACCGACAACCCGCGCACGACCCAGCGCATCGAGCGCCAGATGAACAGGAACAGGAGCGCGAAGAGGCCGTACTTCAGTGCCGAGAGCGCGAACGGGGTGATCGTGTCGGCCAGCATGCCGGCGGCGGACGACACTCAGTCCCTCCGGAACTCGATCACGGTCGTGCCGATCGTGATCGTGTCGCCGTCGGAGAGCTCGCGGGACTGGACCGTCTGCCCGTTCAGGCGGGTCCCGTTCGTGGACCCCAGGTCGGTGAGCGTCCACGCGCCGTCGCGCCGCTTCAACTGGGCGTGCTTGCGAGACGCGCCCTTGTCCTTGAGCACCACGTCGCAGTCGGCGAGCCTCCCGATCGTCACGGTGTCGGAGGAGAGCGCGACCATCCGCTCGCCGCCGTCCTCGCGGACCACCACGGACGCGTGGCCGCCCCCCGCGCCGCCTTCGTCCTCGCCCTCCACCAGCGCGGCCACGCACGTCAGGTCGCCACGCTTCAGCTTCTCGTCCACCAGGAAGGAGACCTCGGGCGGTCCCACGAGTCCCCATCCGTGCTCGGCCGCCGACTCGCGGATCACCCGGCGCAGCTCGGAGGCGATCGCGTCCTCGGCCTGCTCGTAGCGCGTGGCGTCCTCGGGGGAGAGGGAAAGCTCGAAGTGGTTCGGGGCCCAGACCTCCGAGACGCCCACGCTCCGGCCGGATTCCATCTCCCGCATGATGAGCTTCGCGATCTCGACGGGTTGCACGCCGCTGCGGAAGGCCTTGGAGAACAGGCCTTCGACGAGTCCACCGAGGCGTCGTTCGAAATCGCGGAGGATCGGCACGATGTTCCGGTGAGCGCGTGGGTGGAACGCGCTCCGCGCCTATCCTACCGCTGGGGTTCCGGTTCCCCTTCAGCGCGTGCGCCGGCGTCGATCCGGCCCGTCTCCAGCTCGACCGAGCGTGCGTGCTCCCAGATCGGGCTCGCGAACCCGTAGCGCTCGTCGGGCGGGAGCCGCCGCCAGCGCCACTCCTGGATCTCCCAGTAGGTCCGGCGCGCGAAGACCAGGACGAGAACCGCCAAGAGGAACCGCAGGGTCGCACTCGGAGAGATCCGCAAGATGCCGAGGGCCATGCCGGTCGCCGACGCGGCCACCCAAGCCGTCAGGGCCACGAAGCCGACCACCATCAGGTGGCGCATCAATCCGTCGAAGTCGACATCCGCTTTCGTGCTCATCCCGGAAGAGGTATCGACGCGGAGCCGTCGAGAACTGGATAGGTCGGCGGTCGCAAGTCACGTGGTCCGGGTCCGCTCGGGTCCTCGGGCGGCCGGCCTACGGCCGGCCGCCCGAGAGCCACTGCTACGATGGCCGGACGCTCGGGCGAGTGGCGGAATTGGCAGACGCGCACGGTTCAGGTCCGTGTCCGGTAACCCGGGTGGGGGTTCAACTCCCCCCTCGCCCACCAGCTTCCTCGGAGAGTTTCTCTCTAGCGGAACCGACGGACGACGGTTATCGTCCAACCCGTCTCCGCGGTCGACCGCGGGCGAGGGGGTACCACGGTTCGATGCGTCGTCGGTCTCCGGTCCTGCTCGGTCTCGTGGGGCTCTTCGTCCTTTCGAGCGCCCCCCCGGCTCCCGCGGCACCGGCAGGTACGCCTCGTCTGGAGCTCCGCGCCGCCGCGTCCCGCCTGGAGATCCCGCGGTACGGCCCTGGGC
>JBOGVC010000192.1:0-8380 GCA_050695275.1 Actinomycetota bacterium
ACGATCCGCCGGAACTCGCAGGTACGGCTGATCCGCGACGGCGTCGTCGTCTACGAGGGCCGCGTGGGATCGCTCCGCCGGTTCAAGGACGACGTCGCCGAGGTGCGCGAAGGATTCGAGTGCGGCATCGGACTCGAGAACTTCCAGGACGTGAAGGAGGGTGACGTGATCGAGGCCTTCGAGGTCGAGGAGGTCGCCCGCCAGATCTCCTCCTGATGCTGGTCGCCGCCCTCCGGCTCGATCTCCGGATCCCGGCGTGCGGATCGTTGAAGGAGAAGCGTCACGTGATCAAGACCCTCGCGAACGGGATCCGGTCCACCTTCCAGGTGGCGGTGGCCGAGACGGGATATCAAGACATGTGGCAGCGTGCGGAGCTGGGCGTGGCGGCCGTCGGGTCGGAGGGCCACCACCTCAGGAAGGTGATGCACGGCGTCGAGCGCTTCGTGGAGCGGTGGGGCGAGGTCGACATCATCGACATCGATCTGACGCTCCATTCGCCGGAGGACTGAGGACCGGAGAAGGCGGGATGCTGAGATGACGCAGGGAGCCCGGACCGCTCGGGTGGCCGAGGAGTTCCGCGAGATCCTCGCCGAGGAGATCCAGAAGCTCAAGGATCCTCGGATCGGCTTCGTCACGGTCACCGGTGTCCAAGTCACGGCGGACCTGCGGCGGGCATGGGTCTCCTACACCGTCCTCGGAGACGATAAGCAACAGCGATCGACGGCTGCGGGGCTCCGCTCGGCGACGCCGCACCTCCGGCAGGCGCTCGGTCGGCAGGTCCGGCTGCGGAACCTCCCGGAACTGGAGTTCCAGGTGGATCAGACGCTCGCGCAGCATCAGCACATCGAGGAGATCATCGAGCGTCTACACCGTGAGGGGCCATCCGATGCCTGAAGGGAGCGAGCGCGAAGGGCTCCGCCGGGCGGCGGAGATCCTGTCGGGAGCCGATGAGGTGGCGATCGCCTGTCACCTGAACCCGGACGCGGACGCGCTCGGGTCGATGCTGGGGCTCTCGAACTTCCTGCGGGCGCGGGGGAAGCGCACGGTGGGCTCGTTCGCGAACGACCCGTTCGAGCTGCCGCGGTGGATCTCCTTCCTTCCCGGCGCGGATCATCTCGTCCCTCCGGCGAGATTCCCGACGGCTCCGGGCGTCATGGTGACGTGCGACTGCGCTTCGTTCGACCGGCTGGGTATCCTCGGAGAGACGGCCTCGCGGGCCGGCGAGCTGGTCTGGATCGATCACCACCGCTCGAACGACGGCTTCGGCACCGTCCGTCTCGTGGATCCCGACGCGTCGTCTACGTGCGAGATGGTCTTCCGCCTGATCGAGACGATGGGTGGCGACTTCGGTCGGGACGTCGCCGTCTGCCTCTACGCGGGCCTGGTCACGGACACAGGGCGGTTCCAGTACCAGGCAACAACCCCGGAGACGCTCCGGATCGCCGCTCGGCTGCGCGAGGAGGACTTCGACCACGCTGGGCTCGTCCGCGCGATGTACGAGGACAACGACCCGGGCTTCCTCCGCTTGCTCGGGACGGCGCTCGGCCGGATGACCGAGGTCTCCGAGGCGAGCGTGGTCTGGACCTACCTCACGCAGGCGGATCTCGCCGACGCGGGCGTCGCGGCGGGCGAGACCGACGACGTGATCGACGTGCTCCGCACCGCGCGCGACGTGGACGTCGCAGCGGTCCTGAAGCAGCAGCCAGATGGGCGATTCAAGGTGAGCGTGCGCTCCCGTGGGGCGCACGACCTCTCGGCCGTGGCGTCGGCGTTCGGCGGCGGCGGTCATCGCCTCGCGGCGGGCTACACGTCGGAGCACGGACCCGAAGGGACGATCGAACGGCTCGTTGCGGCCTTGCGCCAAGCGCCCGTTCCGTCGTGACCGCCGAGGACGTCGAGGGTCTGCTCCTCGTCGACAAGCCGGCGGGGGTCACCTCGCACGATGTCGTCGACAGCGTTCGCCGGACCCTCGCGACCAGGAAGGTCGGGCACGCCGGGACGCTCGATCCGATGGCGACCGGGCTGCTGTTGATCGGCGTGGGCCGGGCGACTCGGCTGCTCCGATTCCTGGGCGGCCTCGCCAAGACGTACGAGGGGACGCTCCGCCTCGGAGTCGAGACGGACACCCTGGACGCCGACGGCGTTGTGATCCGTGAGTCCACGGTCAGCGTGACGAAGGAGCAGGTCGTTGAGGCGATGCGCTCGCTCGTGGGGGAGTCCCTCCAGCGGCCGCCCGCCTACAGCGCAGTCAAGGTGGGCGGCCGCAAGCTCTACGAGGCCGCACGGGCGGGGGAGCATCTGGAGGCCGATCCGCGCACGATCCGGGTCGACGCCTTCGACCTCGTGTCGTTCGATCCACCGGACGTGACGTTCCGGGTGATCTGCTCCGGAGGTACCTACGTTCGAGTGCTCGCGGCCGACGTGGGCACCGCGGTATCGACCGGTGCGCATCTGATGGCGCTCCGCCGGACGGCGATCGGTCCCTACCGGGCGGAGGACGCGGTCACGCCGGATGCCGTGCGTGAGCCGTTGCCGATCGAGGCCGCGGTGGGTCATCTCCCCCGGCTCGATCTGGACGCCGACGAGGCTACGGCCGCTTCCCACGGCAGGCCACTCGGTCCCGCGGGCCTCACCGGTCCCTACGGCGTGTTCGGGCCGAACGGCCATCTGATCGGGGTCTACGAGGACGACGGGCCACGGGGCCGGCCGCAGGTCATCCTGGCCGGCTGACGGCCGTCCCCATCGTGGCGCCCCGGTAGCCTGCTGCGGATGGACACCGTGCGCGGTCTCGAGGCGCTGCCACTGTCCGACGGCCCGTCGGTCGTGACGGTCGGGTTCTTCGACGGCGTCCACCTCGGCCATCAGGAGGTGTTCCGCCGCACCGTCGAGGCCGCGAGGGAGCGAGATGCGCGGAGCGTGGCGGTGACGTTCGACAGACATCCGCGCGAGACGTTGACGCCGGGGGAGGAGCCGAGGCTGCTCACGACCGTCGAGCGGAAGGCGTCGCTGATCGAGGCGTGCGGCATCGATGTGCTGGTCGTGCTCGCGTTCACGCGCGAGTTCTCGCTGGTGCCCGCGGAGACCTTCGTTCGCGCCGTGCTCGTCGGCGGGTTGCACGCGGTGCACGCTCGGGTCGGCGCCAACTTCACGTTCGGCCACCGCGCGGCCGGCACGGTTGGCACACTGCGCGAGGTGGGCGAACCGCTCGGGATGACGGCCGACGAGGTCGAGCTGTTCACGATCGAGGGCACGGTCGTGTCCTCGTCATCGATCCGAGCGGCGCTCTCGACCGGAGATCTCGCGTGGCCCGGCACCGGGCTCGGCAGGCGCTACGCGGTGGACGGCGAGGTCGTCGCGGGCGCCGGCCGCGGGAAGGGCCTCGGCTATCCGACCGCGAACCTCCGCACGTGGCCCAGGCTCCTCCTTCCGGGCCAGGGGATCTACGCGGGCGTCGCGGAGCTGCAGGACGGCGGTCGCTACGTCGCGGCGATCGACGTCGGGACGAACCCGACGTTCGGGACCGAGCCGCTGCACGTCGAGGCGTTCCTGCTGGACTTCCCCGACGACGAGCTCCGCGGCGACACGCTTACCGTGGAGTTCTGGGAGCGCCTGCGGGACGAGGTGAAGTTCGAGTCGATCGATGAGCTCATCGCGGCGATCGCCGACGACGTCGAACGCACCCGCGCCGTCGTCGCATCGGCCTGAAGCCGGGTCGCAGTCCAGACCAGTTCCTTCTGACTCCTCAGCTGCCTCGCCGGCGCGTAGCTGGTCGAGCCCAACGAATGCTGCCTCATGCCTCCTCGGGCTGCGGGACCTCGATGACCGACCCAGAGCCGTCGGACGAAACGATGAAGACAGGGGCGACCGCGATCGAATCGATCGGAGCGCCGGAGCGTCCTTCGAAGAGCTCTCGCGCTGACTGACCCTGTCCATGCGGCGTCAGGGCATACACGTACCCGACGCAGCCTTCCTCGATTCCCACGATGGGGACGCCAACGGCATGGTCCTGGACGATGGCCGTCTCTTCGTGGAAGCCGGAGCAGGGCTCGAAGACCTTCACGCCGACGGCGATCTCGGTGCCGGACGGATGACCCGAGATCACTTCGAGATCGTCGCCGACGCGAACCGCCTGACCGATGCGGAACTGCATGTTGAAAACGGAGCTCTCGGCCGACAGAACACTCCAGATCCCATCCGCTTCGCCGAATCGCAGTAGCCGCAAGATGACCTCATGGACGACGTCGCAACTCTCGTCGTCGCAGGACGTCGGGACGGTGAACACTTCGACCGTTGCCACGCCGCTCGGAGCTTCGACGGCATTGTGATGGAGCTGTTCATCCGGGCTCGTCCAGCCGAGCACTGAACGAACGAACCGTACAGCTGTCTCCTCCGCGTCCAGCCGCCAGTCCAATGTCGCGTCGCCCTCATCGACCGCGTCTTGATTGGCTTGCAGCTCTTCGGTGTCGTGCTCTGGCCAGAGGGCTGCGATCGGCCCACCGGTCGAACCCACCGGCACTCGGGGTGTCGATGTCGTGAAAGCTGAGTAGGCAGTCGCAGTGCCAACCACCGCGATCCCAAGCGCGAGGATGCTCGCTGTCAGTCGGCGTGTTCGCGTCCGGACTCGACGACGGCGCTGCAGCCGAACGAGCGCGTCAGGCTGGTCCTCGACGCGTGTGGAGAGCTGATCGAGTCGCGTCTTCAGGTCATTCATCGTTCCCCTCCAGCTCGTTCCGGAGACCCGCTCGAGCCCGCGATGCGAGTGACCGAACGGTCACATCTCGCACCCCGAGCATCGCGGCCGCAGTCGTGGCTTCGTACCCGAGCAATTCGGTGAGGACGATCGCTGCGCGCTGTCGCGACGGCAGGTTCGCCAGAGCACGAGCGAGGGCGTCCCGTTCATCCGCTCTGGCGAAGTCGTCGCCGCCCTCAGCAGACCGGAGAACGCGGCGGGCCGTTCGCAAAGCCCGGCGGACATTACTCCGATGGCGATTCAAGGCGGTTCGGAAGAGGTAACCCACGGGGCTCTCCATCGCTGAGATGCGATCCCAGCGTTCCCATACTTCGAGGAAGGCGTCCTGCATGATCTCCTCCGCCTCCTGGGCGTTCCCCGTCACGAGGAACAGCGCCCGAAGCAGCCGGTTGCGTTCCTCGGCGAAGAAGTCCTCGAACGTCCTCGGCTCAGACAGGCGATCGCCCCGATCGGATTTCGCCTCTAGTGCTTGTCTCATCTGCACCATGAACGTCGTCACCGTTGTAAACGTTGCTTCGAGCCCAGGGATTTGGCTCCTGCTCCTCGCTGGCTCCGAGACCGATCCAGACGTCACACGGTCTTCGGCTGACCATCCTTCGTAGTGCTTGCTTCGGTGCCCTCCAGGAGCCGGAGCGCCAGGCGCACCATGAACACGAGTGGGATCGTGACGTTCGCGCGTTGGAGCAGGCCGTTGCCGGGTCGGACCACGTCGCGGAGGAACCACGCTGAGATCCCGGCGCTCGCGCCGGCCGCTCCGATCGCGGGTCTCGCCAGATCCCGCAGCGCCGGCTCCCGGGCGAGCGCCGGAGCGAGCGCGACCAGCCCGGCGGTCCCGGCTGCTCCGCCCACCGCCGCGGCGAGGTCGTGCATGTCGTTCACCCAGGACTGACCCTCGGGTGTGCCGGGCGGCGGGAAGTTCGACCGCCGGTCGCGCCGGAAGAGCCCTGCGGCGATCGTGGCGAGACCCGCCACCCCGATCAACGCGGGACCGAAACCGGCCCGGGGGCCGAGCCGCCGTTCCAGCGCGGAGGCGAACGCAACGGTGCAGCTCCCCAATGCGACGAACCCGAACGTCATCACGTGCGGGTCCGTCGCGTCCTTTGCCGCGAGACCGCTGATGTGCTCGTGCCGCACCTGGTACTCGTCCTGCCGCCGCTGGGCAAGCAGCCAGGCAGCCGTGAACGCCACCGGTCCGACCACTCCGCACAGAGCACCGAATCGCCCGCGCCTCGACATCCCGACATCGTAGAGGCGCCTCAGGTGCGACCATGCGCGTCATGCGGCGACTCGCGGACCGGATCGTCCGGCTGATCGCGCGGACCGCCACGCTCGGATGGTTCCGGGCCGTCGAGGTCACCGGCCTCGAGCGGATCCCTCGAACCGGACCGGTTCTGCTCGTGGCGAACCATCACGGAGGCTTCGTCGATCCCGCCCTCCTGCTGGCCGTCGTCCCGCGACCCGTCCGGTTCGTCGCGATGGCCTCGCTCTTCCGGATCCTCCCCCTCCGGCCGCTGCTCGCGCTGGCCGGTGCGATCCCCGTCCATCGCGCGCAGGATGCCCGGGGAAGCGGAGCGGAACCGCGCCGGAACCTCGACGCGTTCATCGCGTGCTTCGCCCACCTGCGCGAGGGCGGGGCGATCGGGATCTTCCCCGAAGGGCAGGCGAGCGACGAGCCGCACCTCCTCCCGGTCAGGACCGGCGCGGCGCGGATCGCCCTGGGAGCGCACGCTCGGGGTGCCATGGGACTCCGGATCGTGCCGGTCGGCCTGATCTACGAGGACAAGCAGCGTGCGCGGTCGCGCGCGTACGTGCGCATCGGGGACCCCATCAGCATGGACGAGGACCTCGCGACGAACCCGGGCGTGCCGCCCGACGAGACGGACCGTGATGCCGTTGATGCCCTCACGAGGTCGATCGAGGAACGCCTCGCCGATGCGGCGCTCGATTTCCAGAGCGCCGAGCAACGATCGGTCCTCCGTTTCGCGGCCAATGTTGCGCTGCGATGGGAGCACGGTGACCCGCGTGGCCGCCCCCCGGTCGGCGAGGTGGAGCGGCTCGCCGACCTCCTCTCGCAGGCGTCCGCGAGCTCCGAGGCGGCCGTCCGATCCGCGGCGACCGACTATCGGGAGGGGCTCTCGGCCGCGGACGTCTCGGACGCGGTCGTCGCGCCGGGTGCCGAGGAGGCGTTCACGCGCCGGAGCCGGGTCGGGTGGCTCCTTACCCTGGCCCTCTCGCCGCTCGCCGCCGCGGGGTTCTTGGCCAATGTGGTCCCCACGGCGCTCGTGTATGCGGTGGGGCGCCGTCGTATGCCCCCGGTGACCCACGCGACCGCCAAGTTCCTCACGGCGATCGTGGCGTTCTCGGCGAACTGGGCAGCACTCCGCTGGTGGGCGTTCGCCGACTCCGCCCACCCGTGGCTCTTCACGCTCGCGGCCGGTCCCGTGTGCGGGCTGGCCGCGCTGTGGTGCGTGGGGAGGGCGATCCGGGCGCGGCGGGCGCGGCTCGGCCTCCGCACGCTGGCCGGTGCTGTCGCTGTGCTCGACGACCTCCGCGCCCGGCGCATACACCTCGTCGAGTCCGTCCGAGCTGTGACACCGGCGGCGTCGCATGGCCCGGGGCCCGGCCCGCGTTCGTGCTGGTAGCCTTGACCTCGCATGACATTGACCAAAGAGGCCAGGCAGCAGATCATCCAGGAGCACGCCCTCTCCAGCGGCGATACCGGCTCTGCCGACGTGCAGGTGGCGGTACTGACGACCCGCATCGCGGAGCTGACCGAGCACCTGAAGACCCACAAGTCGGACCACGCCTCGCGGCGGGGTCTGCTGAAGATGGTGGGCCGGCGCCGACGCCTCCTCGAGTACATCAAGCGCGAGGACATCGAACGCTACCGAGCGCTCATCGCGAAGCTCGGTCTGCGGCGTTGACTCGAGCGCCCGCTGGCATCAGCAGCAGCGCGCAACGGGCGCAAGAAGAGGAGTGATGCCCACGACCCACTGACCCACCCGACCGGAGGCGGATGCCCCACACAGGTCGGTTCTCAGTCGCGGACCCCCGGACACGCGCAGCGCCAGAACCCGCGCGCGCGCCGAACTCTCGGAACCGGAGGCCCACCACTGACAACCGGCCCAGCCGCCTCCCGCAGCTGCGGCGCCACGAGGCGCCGCCCACAACAGGAGGTAACAGGCCTATGGCCACCAGCAAGTCGAAGCAGATCGGGAGCAAGGATCTGCTCCTCGAGTCCGGCACGTTCGCGAAGCTCGCGGACGGCGCGGCCGTCGTTCGCTACGGCGACACGATGGTGCTCGCCACGTGCGTGAGCTCCAACCCCCGAGAGGGGATCGATTTCTTCCCGCTCACGATCGACGTCGAGGAGCGGATGTACGCCCGGGGGAAGATCCCCGGCAGCTTCTTCCGCCGTGAGGGGCGTCCGTCGGAGACGGCGATCCTCACCGCACGATTGATCGACCGTCCCCTGCGGCCTTCGTTCCGCGAGGGCTACCGCGATGAGGTACAGGTCGTCGTCACGGTCCTGTCGGTCGACATGGAGAACCAGTACGACATCCCGGCGATGAACGCGGCTTCGCTCGCGGTCGGGATCGCGGGCCTGCCGTTCGACGGTCCCGTCGGGTC
>JBOGVC010000193.1:0-6130 GCA_050695275.1 Actinomycetota bacterium
GCACTCGCAGCCCGGCAAGGCCACGCCGGCCGCGGCCGCGACCGGGACCGCGAGCATCGGACGCCGTGGGAGCAGCCGGACGATCGCGCCCGGTGGGACGAACGCCGCGATGGCCGCGCTGATCGCCACACCGAGGACGAGGAACGGGAGCGCTTGCACGAACACCGCCACGAACAGGGTCGCCCAGTGGCCGACGGCGGGGCGGTCGAGCACGTCCTCCAGGAGCGGTCGGAGCGCGGCCGCGGCCGCGACCACCACCACCACGAGCACCACGCCGAGGTCACCGCGGCGTTCGCCCTCGAGCTCATGGTGAGGACCTCGCCGCGCGGCGGTCGGTGCATCGTCGCGGGCGGCGCGCATCATCGCCGGCGCAGCATAGTGCCGCTCTCTCCCGGCCTCCCCCCGCTCCGGTGCCCGTCCACAGCACGTTCACCTGCGCGTTCGTCGGCCGTCGCCTGGGCGTGCCACCATGGCGGTGGATCCTCGACCCCCGGGAGGCGGCACACATGGCGCGTTCGTGGCTTCGGAACTGGGCGACCCAGATGGTCCTGGCGGCGGTGGCGGTGAGCATCGTGCTCGTCGTGCCGCTCGCGGCACCGGGGGGGATCGGATCCACCCCGCGCATCGTGATCACCGGCGCACGGACGATCTCCGATCACGTCTCGGTCGCGTTCGCGAGCGCTCCATCCGATACCACGACCGACGTTCACGTCCTCGCGTTCAACGACCTCCACGGGACGCTCGAGCCGGGCGGCAACAACATCTACGGCCAGTTCGCGGGAGGGGCCGCGTACCTCGCGAAGGTCGTGAAGGCGCGCCAGGCGTCGTACGGGGACCAACAGGCCACCGTCTTCGCGGGCGACAACATCGGCGCGAGCCCGCTGGCCAACGGCTTCTTCCACGAGGAGCCGATCACGATCGCGAGCAATCTGATGCACGTGGACTTCGCCGCGGTGGGGAACCACGAGTTCGACAAGGGCAGCGCGGAACTCCTCCGGATCCAGAACGGCGGCTGCCACGCCGATGGCTGCGACGGGCCGTACGCCCTCGCCGACGGGAGCACCACGGCCGAGTACCCCGGCGCCGACTTCCAGTACCTCTCGGCGAACGTCAAGGTCAACGCGACGGGCGACACGCTGTTCCCGGCCTCCGGCGTCAAGACGTTCGAGACCGACAGCGGGACGGACGTCCGCGTGGGCTTCATCGGCGAGGTGCTCGAGGCCACGCCGACGATCGTCACGCCGACGGGCGTGGCGGGGCTGACGTTCCAGGACGAAGCGTTGGCCGCGAACAGGGCCGCACGGGATCTCCGCCGACGAGGTGTGCGCACGTCGATCCTCGTGATCCACGAGGGCGGGTTCCAGTCGAGCCCCTCGGCGCTCAACGGCTGCGGTGGGAACCTGGCGGGGAGCGCGATCGCGGACATCGCGAGCCGCCTCGACGATCAGATCAAGGTGATCGTCTCCGCGCACACTCACGCCGAATACCGCTGCCTGATCACGGTCAACGGGGTCACGCGACTGATCACGAGCGCATCCTCCTTCGGCCGGATCCTGAGCGACATCACGCTCACGCTGAACGACAAGAGCGGGACCCTCGTCGCGGCGAGCGCCACGAACACGATCATCGGCAACGCTCTGAACGCTCCCGGACAGAACGTTGTTCGCGTGCCGGATCCCTCGCGGGAGGACCCCGCCGTCGACGCCGTCGTCGATCAGTACGTGGAGGCCTCGGCGCCGCTCGCGAACCAGGTGATCGGGCGTGTCGCGGGCAACGCCGACCTCACGCGAGCCGGTACGCCGTCGTTGGGCGAGTCGACGCTCGGCGACGTGATCGCCGATGCGCAGCTGATCGCGACGACGCCGCTCTCGCTCGGCGGTGCGCAGCTCGCGTTCATGAACCCGGGCGGGATCCGCGGCGACCTGATCGCGACCGCGGTGTCCTCCGGCGGCGAGGCGATCGGCGAGGTCACCTACGGGGAGGCGTTCACGATCCAGCCGTTCGGGAACAGCCTCGTGACGAAGACGATGACCGGTGACATGATCCGGCGGCTCCTGCAGCAACAGTTCCAGGGATGCGGGGGCACCGCTCCCGCCGAGGCCCGGATCCTGCAGATCTCCTCGACGTTCAAGTACGAACAGGCCCGCACCGCCGCGACCTGCGCCGGGAAGATCGGCCGCATGTGGGTCAACGGGATCGAGGTGCAGCCCACGGATACGTTCCGGGTCACGATGAACAACTTCCTCGCGAGCGGTGGCGACGGGTTCACCGTCTTCAACGAGGGGACCAACGCCCTGGGTGGGGCGCAGGACATCGATGCATGGGTCGCGTACTTCCAGGCCTCGGAGCCGACGGGGATCGCGGTGCCCGCGCTGAACAGGATCGTGGCGTTGGCGCCCTAGAGAAGCGTCCTGGTCCGGTGTCGTGACCACTGCCATCCGGCGGGGATAGCCTCATGGAGCTGACCCCGCGTCGAGCGGGCCTGAGGCTGGGAGGAAGGATGCGAGAGGCTCTCATCTCGATGAGCGACATCCCTCAGGAGGGGACCGTCACCGTCGATCTCGATGGACCCTGGAGGGCGACACGTTCGTGTGCGACTGGCACGGCTCGACGTTCGAGGCGCGCACGGGCCAGGCGATCTCGGGTCCGGTCCGGTCGGACGCGAGGCTGATGATGCTCCCCACCTGCGTCGAGGACGTTCGTCCTGACCTACGTCTACGACGGATGATCCGGCTGATCATCGCCCACGCCGTCGCGGTCGGTCGTCCAGATGGAGCGCCATGGCCAAGCTGATCTACGTGTCGAACGTGTCCCTCGACGGCTACATCGAGGACGAACACGGCCGCTTCGACTGGACCGATCCCGACGACGACCTGTTCGCGTTCATCACAGATCTTGTGCGTCCCGTCGGCACCTGGCTGTACGGCCGGCGCCTGTACGAGATGATGGCCGTGTGGGAGACCGACGCCGCCCTGGCCGCGCAGTCGGAGCTCAGGCGCGACTTCGCGACCGTCTGGCAGGCAGGGGACAAGGTCGTCTACTCCACGACCTTGAACGCCGTGTCGACCGCCAAGACCCGGCTCGAGCACACCTTCGACGCCGCCTCGGTGCGTGACATGAAGGCCTCGGCTACCAGCGTTCTCACCGTGGGAGGCGCGGACCTCGCCGCGCAGGCTGTCAAGGCCGGGCTGGTCGATGAGTGCCATTTCTTCATCCATCCCGTCCTCGTCGGAGGAGGCAAGCCCGTGCTCCCCAGCGACACCCGCGTCGAGCTCGAGCTGCTGGACGACCGCCGATTCAGCAACGGTGTCGTGTACCTCCGCCATCGCATCCGGACCTGAGTCGAGGCTGACGACAAGCCCCGGTCCGACATCCCGGCACTCGATGCGCTGATCCGCAAGCACGCGCCGAAGCTCGAGCCGGTCATCATTGCGGGCATGCTCGGCTACGGGCCGTTCCACCAGCGATACGCGAGGGCGACGCCTACAAGGTCACACCCCGTGTGCAGCGGATCGGTGGGGTCGGCCTCTGATCCATCCCAGCTCGATGAGCGTGCGATGAGCGCCGATCACGACAGCCAGCGCTGCCGAGAGACCGAGGATCGCGACGACGAGGGACGGGGAACCACCACCGGCAGGTTTGCGTTCAGGCGACGCGCCCTCAGCCACCTGAGGGATATGTGCCTCGTTGAGCGCAGATGCCGCATCCACCGGAACACCGAGCCCGGCCAGCGTTTCCTGGAGCGCAGGCGCTTCGAACCAGCCGGCCCCTTCAGCCTCACTGCGGATCGATCCCTGCCTCGGGGTGTGAACGACGACGCCCCCGCGCGCGAACGGGTAGATCAGCTGGCGGATCGTGCGTTCTTCTGTGCGTTCGCCTGGTTCGCCGTAGAGGATCCAGGTGAGGGTGTACCCGGGCCCCAGGTCCTCGGGGGGTGGCTCCCGAAGCGGGAGCGGCCGGTCGCCACGCGCCGACCACCACAACCCCGTTTGCCCCATCGCTCGGCCCAGGAGGCCGGGGCTCGTGGTATCCAGCTCGATCGGGCCGTCGATCCCAGGGCCGGTCAGCGTCACAGACTCGGGGCCCTTGGCGAGGGCCGACGATGCAGTGACGACCAGTGTCGCAGCGATCGTGGCGATGATGACGCCCCATCGGCGTAGGGACCTCTTCATGCATCCAACTACGCCCACAGCGGTCGATGGGTTCCGGGGCTTGAGCGGCCAAGGCACCTGGTACGCGGGATCCCGGCGATGGCTGCCAACTCGGCGCGGCCGCCGCTCCATAGATGGGCGGCTTGCTTTGAGCAAGGAACGCCCTACCGATGGCCCCGCCATCCCTACAATCCTGGCGTCTATCGATGTGGGAGAGCACCTTTGGCAGGTGAGGTCATCCGCACCGCTCTGGGACGCGGTCAAGCTCGAAGCCATACATGGCCGTCTGCTCGCCGGGCAGCTTCAACCCACGGACAAGATTCCGGCGCTGGTTCGCGCACCCGAGGGTCAAGCGGAGGTCGTCAAGTGGAGACGAGCGGACTCGAACCGCCGACCCCCTGCTTGCAAAGCACGCCCTGCGCGAGGCTCTGACCTGCGCCTTTGCGAGATGCCGAGGTCGGACGGCTGAAGCGGTAGCGATCGATGGAGCCGAGAGGCCGGATAGAACGCTGGGACGGTACACATCGGGTACACGAACGATCCGCCATGGACCGTCTAGCCGACGGTCCCGGACACCCACTCGGGCCAGCCGTCGATGGCCGGACCCCGCGTGACCCTGATGGCGTCTGTGCCGTCGCTGCTGACGATCCAGATGTCGCCATCCTCGGCGGAGTCGGCCACGTCGTCATTCGTGTAGCGCATGAACGCGATCTGCGTTCCATCGGGAGACCACGACGGGTCCATGTCCAGCACGCCCTCGGGAAGGTCCTGCGAAAGCCGTCGCAGCCCCGTCCCATCAGCGGACACGACATGGATGGCACCGTTCACATCCAGGGCGATCCGTGAACCGTCGGGTGACCACGAGGGGGACGGTGCCGACTCGGCTGCCACCGAGGTCACCGCTGTGACGTTCGACCCATCGGCGTCCATCAGGTACACCTCGTACCCGTCGTTGCCGCTGCGTGCGAAGGCGATTCTCGTTCCGTCGGGCGACCAGGCGGCGTTGCGATCCCATACGCTTCCGCGCGTCAGTTGCCTCAGGTCCGACCCGTCGGCATCCATCACGTAGAGGTGGCTCGGACCTAGCGGCGGGCCTCGGAAGAACGCGATCTGAGAGGCGTCGGGCGACCACGCGGGAGATACGTCCAACACGTTCGGGTCGTCCGTAAGCGGACGAAACGCAGAGGTCGCTAGGTCGATGAGAGCGATGTCGTTGAGATCGAGGCTCACGGCAACCATCGACCTTGTTGGAGCGACCGTGGCTCCGGTCTCGCATGTCGATGCGGTGTTCGTCAGCGGTCTCTCCCCGCTGCCGTCCGGCTCGATCGTGAAGAGGTCACATCCGCCGTGGGACTGCTCCCTCGTGAACACGATCGACCCGTTCGGCCGTGGCGCGGCGATCTTGGCCGTTCCGTCGGAGGCGAAGGATCCAACGGGGTGGGTAACGCCCGTTTCTCCGCAGCTGGCGATCGAGACGATCAGGAGCGTGAGAAGGCTTCGGGAACGCTGCATCCTAGAGAGGCTTACGCTTTGTGGTCGGGGAACGTTCCACCCCTATCGATCCGTTGGTACAGGTACGGGTCGAATCCGGGCGTTGAAACCATCGCGGCCGAACTCTCTCGGTACAGGCACGGTACACGCAGGGTCTGACGACGATTCTGCCGGCTATCCGGAGCGATCAGGATGGGCCGCTGAGCTGGCCATTCTCTTGGTGGAGACGAGCGGACTCGAACCGCCGACCCCCTGCTTGCAAAGCAGGTGCTCTACCAGCTGAGCTACGTCCCCGCGCATGGAGTCTAGCGACCGTCCCAGGAGGTCAGAGCGAGGAAGAGTCGCTCGGGGACGGCGACTCCGTCGGCGAGGGCGACGGAGTCGGGGACATCCCCGGCCTCCACTGCCGGACCGGGTCCCCGTTCGGCGCCCGGTCCTGGCAGGTTCGCCGGCATGTGTTGCTCGTGTACACGGTCTGAACCCACCAC
>JBOGVC010000194.1:0-5037 GCA_050695275.1 Actinomycetota bacterium
TCGGCTCCACGCCGAGCTCGTCGGCGATCGCCTGGCCGAGATCGACGTCGAAGCCCTCGATCGCATCGGTCTGCGGGTTCTTGAACCCGAACGGCGGGACGTCGTACTTCACGCCGATCGTGATCTCGCCGGCATCCTGCAGCTCGGCCATCGTCGACCCTGCCGGGAACTCCTGGGTCTGTCCGTCGCCGCTGGGCTCGGGCTCGTCCTCACCGCACGCGGCCGCGACGAGCGCGAAGACCGAGACGAGCACCACCGGCCATCGGCGGCTCCACCTCACACCTGCCATCGCTCCTCCCTTCGAGCCCGCCCTCCGCGCGGGCCGCTCCGCCCCCTCTTCTCTTGTACTGATCCCTCAGTGCCGGAGGATCTTGTCGACGAAGTCCTTCACCCGCTGGCTCTTCGCTCCCTCGAAGAACTCCTCCGGCGCGCCCTCCTCCACGATCTTCCCTTCGTCGACGAACGCGATCCGGTCGCACACCTCCCGGGCGAAGCCCATCTCGTGCGTCACGACGATCATCGTCATGCCGTCGTGCGCGAGGTCCCGCATCACGTCGAGCACCTCACGGATCATCTCCGGGTCGAGCGCCGACGTCGGCTCGTCGAAGAGGATCAGCTTCGGCTCCATCGCCAGCGCACGCGCGATCGCGACCCGCTGCTGCTGGCCGCCCGAGAGGTCGGCAGGGAAGTCGTCGGCCTTCTCCGGGATGCCCACCCGCTCCAGGAGGTCGCGCGCGAGACGCTCGGCGTCCGCCTCGGACATGCCCTTCACCTTGATCGGGCCCAACGTGATGTTGTCCAGCACCGACTTGTGCGCGAAGAGGTTGAACGACTGGAACACCATCCCGATCTCGGCGCGCAGCCGGAAGAGTTCCTTGCCGGCTCCGGGCACGGAGCGCCCGTCGAACCGGATGTCCCCTTCGTCGATCGTCTCCAGGCCGTTGATGCAGCGCAGGAGGGTGGACTTGCCCGAGCCCGACGGCCCCGCGATCACGACCGCCTCACCCGTGGAGATCGCGAGGTCGATCCCGTCCAAGACCACATGGGAACCGAAGCTCTTGCGAACGTGCTCGATCTCGATCAGATGCCCGTTCGAGGTCATCGCCTGCCGACGAGTCTAGTGAGGAGCACTGGGATCCGCTCGCCGAGTATCGGCGAACCTACGTGCGCCGCACGTCGACCCAGATGCTCCCCCTCGCCGCGTCGACCGCGAGCGCCCGGATCGTCCCCTCGACCTGCGTGAACGTCGACGCCGTCGTCGTCACGGGATCCACCTTCGTGATCGTGCCGTCCGCATGGCCGACCCAGACGGCCCCGAGACCGGCGTCGAGCGAGGTCGCTCCCGCGGGCACGGTCACCAGCCCGACCTGCCGGTCCGAGGTCACCGAGATCTCGGTGAGGAGGCCGGTGCCGAAGTCCAGCGCCCAGACGTCATCGCCCAGCACGTCGATCGCATCGATCGTCCCCGTGACCGAGATGGGGGCGCCGACCCGCCGGAGCGACACGGGGTCGACGCGGACGACGACGCCGGCCAGCTGATCGACCACCCAGACGCCGTCCTCGCTCGCGGCGATCAGCTGGATGCCGTCGGTGACCGTCCGCTCCGCGGTCACCGTTCCCGTCGGGTCCACCCGTCGCAGGATCCCTTGCGCCGTCCCGATCCACAGCCGCTTGCGATCCGTGGCGACGGACGTCTCCCCCGACCCGCCGGCCGGGAGCGGGATCTGCAGGACCTCGCGGAACTCGCGCGTGGCGGGGTTGATCCGGATCAGCTTGTTCGACGACACCCAGATCGCATCGAAACCCTCCGCGAGCGAGAGCGTGAACGCGTTCCCCCGAACGACCACGCGCTCGACGTCGCCGTGCACCGGGTCCACGCGAAGGACCGTGGGCGCGTAGGCCGTCGAATCCTCGACCCACACCGCACCCTGGCCGGCCACCATCTGGGTGCCGAAATGGGAGACCTCCGGCCGACCCGGGTTGGGATACGGGATCCGCTGCACCACCGCAGCCGTCTCCGCCTCGAACTCGACGGCGAAGTGCAGGGGCGTGGGGGCGACGCCGCGAGGCGGGTTCGGGTCGTCGCCGGCGAGCGCCCAGACCCCCACGACGACCGCCACGGCCGCCGCTGCCACGCCTCCGACGATGATGCTCGCTCGCCGGCTCGCGATCGGGACGATCGCCGCTCTCCGCTCGGCCGCCTCCTCGGAGCCCAGCGGTTCCGCCGCCGCCCGGCCATCGACCTCGGTCACCCGGAACAGACGGAGGTCACCCTCGATGCCCTTCAGATCGTGCGTCCCATGGTCGTCGAAGGAGATCCCGGTCCCGGGGACGAGGTCCTTCACGGCTGCCGGCACGAGCACCTCGCCCGCCCCGGCCACCGACATCACCCGCGCGGCGGTGTTGACGATCAGGCCGCCCGCCTTGCCTTCCACCAACTCGAGCTGCCCGAAGCTCACGCCCGCGCGGATCTCGATCCCGAGGGTCCGCACGGCCTCGGTCGCGGCGACCGCGCATCGGATCGCATCGACCGGACGCTCGAACGTCGCGAAGAACCCGTCCCCCGCCGTGTCCTGCTCCCGTCCCCCGAAGCGCCGGAGCTCCGCACGGATCAGCCGATGGTGACGCGTGACGAGCTCGCTCCATCGGCTGTTGCCGATCTCCGCTGCGATGGAGGTGGAGCTCACGATGTCGGTGAACAGGACCGCGCCCAGGCCCCGCCCGACGGTGCGCCGCTGCATGCGCGCGAGTGTATGCCGGGCTACGGAGGAGCCGGAACGAGAGGACCTGTCGTGTCCGGCCTACAAGGTGCTGGTGGTCGTTGCCCGCCTCACGCGCGGGAGCCCCCGATCCGATCCTCGGGCCTCGGGTCCCGAGAGAACGCGGGTACCGTCCGGTGGACGATCGGCCCGATCGTCAGCGCGAAGAGCACGGTACCGACGCCGACCGT
Source organism: Actinomycetota bacterium (assembly GCA_050695275.1). Lineage (GTDB taxonomy): Bacteria > Actinomycetota > UBA4738 > UBA4738 > HRBIN12 > JAJNBA01. The sequence continues at coordinate 2,951 of JBOGVC010000194.1, forward strand.
CCCTCCCAGGAGCCATCCGACGACGAGGACCGACACCTCGATCGCCGTCCGAACGACGCGGAGCGACCGGCCGCCGCGCGCCAGGCCTACCATCAGCCCGTCCCGAGGTCCCGGGCCGAGGCCGGCGCCGATGTAGGCGCCGGTCGCGATCCCGTTGAGGACGATCCCCGCGACCAGGTAGGTCCAGCGAAGGGTGAGGTCGCCGGTCGCCGGGATCAGCAGCAGGACCGCGTCGAGCGAGACCCCGACGAGCACGACGTTGGCGATGGTCCCGATCCCGGGACGCTGGCGCAGCGGGATCCACAGGAGCAGCACCACGACACCGGCGACGATCGTGCACACCCCGATCGACAGACCGGTTGCGACCGACAGACCCTGGTGGAAGACATCCCACGGGTCGAGGCCCAGCTCGCTCCGGACCAGGAGCGCCAGGCTGGCGCCGAAGAGCACCAGGCCGGCGAACAGCTGGACGAATCGTGCGGTCGTCCCGCTCCGGGGTGCGGCATCACTCGGCGACATCGACCTCCCTTGGATCATCGCGCCACATCATCGCTCCCACGCGGATAGGCTGCGCCGCGAGGTCCGCTGACGACGGCACCGGGGAGACGGAGATGGACCGGAGCGATCCTTCCTACAAGGGCCAGCGTGGTTACAACCGCTTCCTCCTCGCGATCTACGACCCGTGGGTGATCGGCTTCATGACGCGCGCGGTCTGGAAGGTCCCGGTCCCACCCGCCGTCGAGCGCTATCGACGGCTCATGGGACGCCGGCACATGGACGTCGGCCCCGGCACCGGCTACTTCCTGGAGAAGGCCGCCCCGCCGGACGGGACCGAGATCACCCTGCTCGATCCGAACCCGAACGTGCTCAGGAAGACGTCACGCAGGCTCGCGGCCATGCACCCGACCACCGTCGAGGCGGACGTGATGAAGCCCCTACCTGTCGAGGGCCCCTTCGACTCGGTGGCGCTGACCTACGTACTCCACTGCCTGCGGGGGCCGATGTCGAACAAGGCCGTAGCGATCCGGAATATCGCCGACGTCCTCACGCCCGACGGCGTGTTGTTCGGCGGCACCGTCCTGGGCCTCGAGGAACAACACCGGCCCCAGGCTCGTGCCTTCCTGCGCATGGCCAACCTGGCGGGCGACTTCGATAACCTCGGGGACACCGCCGAGGGGCTCAGTCGGATCCTGGAAGAGTCGTTCGAGACGGTGGAGGTCGAGGTGGTCGGGTCGTCAGCGGACTTCACGGCCACCGGTCCACGCCCACGTCGCTGACGGACCCGCGAGAACGAACGATTTGACCCGGTCGACCCTAGCGGGACACGCTTCCGCGATGAGATGGGATCGGGTGGTCATGGGCGCGACGCTGATCGTGATCGGCGTGCTCTTCCTGCTCGATCGCGCAGACGTGCTCGAGGCCGGCCAGGTGATCGGCGATTGGTGGCCGGCCGTCATCATCGCCTTCGGGCTGGTGACCCTCGCCGAGCGACCGGTCTCGCTCCTCGGACCGGTGCTGCTCGTCTCCGTGGGTGTGCTCCTCCTCCTCGTCACGAACGACGTGCTCGACACATCGGCCTGGAACGTGATCTGGCCGGCCGCGCTGATCGCGTTCGGGCTGACGGTCCTGGTCCGAAACAGCAGACGTGGGGATCAGATCGTCCGTGGCGAGGGACACGATAGGGACCTGGTCCGCACGACCGCGTTCCTGAGCGGCTCGGAGCTCGCGACGCAGTCGAGCGCCTTCCGTGGGGCGGTCCTCACAGCGATCATGGGAGGTGTGGAGCTGGACATGCGCCACGCCACGCTCGCCCAAGACGGGGCGGAGATCGACGCCACCGCGATCATGGGGGGCGTAGACCTGATCATCCCCCGCGAGTGGCGAGTCACCGTCCGAGGGACGCCGATCCTCGGCGGTGTGAGCAACCTGGCGGAGGGATCCTCACTTCCCGATGACGCTCCCCGGCTCCGGGTCGACGCGCTCGCCATCCTGGGCGGCGTCGAGATCAAGCACGACAAGTAGCGGCGCGCTCGATGAGGGAGGGCTCGAGGCCGTCGGCTACAGGAGCCCATCCTGCGGCCGATGTG
>JBOGVC010000195.1:0-6238 GCA_050695275.1 Actinomycetota bacterium
CGCACGGGTTGCGGCGTCGTTCGTGCCATTGATCGAGAATATGCCACACGTGACTCTCTGTGGCAAGAGTGAACGGTGTGCCACGAACAGGCGAGAGGACGACGCGCTATCCGGCCACGCGGTAGAGGCGCCATCGGTCCGGGACGCCCTTCAGCTCGTGCTCGCCGGCGTCCTCGAACGTGAGACCCGATCCGGCGACGAGGTCCTTCACCGTCTGGGACACGAGCACCTCCGACGCTCCCGCCGCCGCGCCGACGCGGGCGCCGATCACCACCGCCATACCGCCGACCTTGCCGTCGATCGTCTCGACCTCGCCGGTGTGTACCCCCGCGCGGACGTCGATACCGAGGGACGAGACGGACTCGACGATCGACGTGGCGCATCGGACCGCACGCGCGGGGCCGTCGAACGACGCGAAGAACCCATCGCCGGCGGTGTCGACCTCCACGCCGCGATACCGCGCGAGCTGGCCACGCACCCGTCGGTGGTGCTCTTCGACCAGCTCCTTCCATCGCCGGTCGCCGAGCTCGGACGCCTTCTCGGTGGATCCGACGACGTCGGTGAACAACACGGTCGCCAGCACCCGGTCGAGCTCCGCCTCCACCTCGCCGAGCGCGACCACGAAGCGCTGCACCTCGTCCACGATCGCGTCCGGGTCGCCGACCCATACCCAGTGCGCGCTCCCTGGGAGCTCGACGAGCTTGGCGCCGGCGATCTGGCTCGCCATCTCGCGCACCTGCTCGATGGGGAAGTCGATGTCCCCGTCCCTCGCCATCACCAGCGCGGGTACATGGATCGACGGGAGGGCATGGGCGGCGTTGATCTCGCGGTTCATGCGTTCGAGGGCGACCGCCGCACCAGGACTGGCCGACCTCCGCATGTACGAGGCGAGCCATGCGACCAACCGCTCGTCTGACTCGTGACCGGGTGCGCCCCAGTCCGCGATCTCGCCCCGCGCGAACTCGAGGCTGCCCCACGACTCCTCCATCCGCACGAGATACGCATGCGGATCTTCCTTGTAGCTGGGATCTCGGACCGTGAAGTCGGCCAGCGTGCCGAAGAGGGTGAGGGCGATCGTCCGCTCCGGGTAGGTCGCGGCGAACAGCATCGACATGGGACCGCCCTCGGAGACCCCGAAGACGACGGCCCGCTCCGACCCCACGGCATCCATCACCGCGCGCACGTCGTCCATGCGGGTCTCGAGGTCGGGGAGCCGCTCGTCGGGCACCCGGTCGGAGAGGCCGACCCCTCGCTTGTCGAAGAGGATCAAGCGGGAGAACGTCGCGAGGCGATCGAGCAGCCGGGCGAAGCCGGGTTCCTCCCACATCACCTCGATGTTCGTGACCCAGCCCATCACGAAGACCATGTCGACGGGTCCGTCCCCCACGACCTGGTACGCGACGTGGACCCCGTCGGCGGTCTTCGCGTAGCGGGTCTCCCGATCCACGTGCGCATCCTCGCGGCCGGGGACGCCGGCGGCAAGCGCCGCGTATCGCGCTCCCCTACGATCGCGTGGGAGGTGGTCGGGATGTCCGAGCCGGTGGTCTTCATCAGTCACTTCGGGATCAGGGAGGGGACGCTCGACGATCTGCGGCGACTCTCCGAGGACGTCATCGAGGCGCTCCGCGAGGACAAGCCGCGGACGGTGCTGTACCTCGCCTACCTCGACGAGAAGGGGACCGAGGTGTCGTTCCTCCACGCGTTCCCCGACGCGGAGTCGATGGACCTCCACTTCGAGGGCGTGGACGAGCGGGTCAAGGCCGCCTACGAGTACATCGAGCCACGGGGGTGGGAGATCTACGGGCGACCGAGCGACGATGCCATGGATTCGATGCGGCAGGCGGCGACGGGAGCGGGGGTCCCGCTGACCGTCCTTCCCGACCACCTCGGCGGGTTCCTGCGGCTGCAGCCGGCCTGAGCCGTCATCCGCACCCGCTGGAGAGATGCAGGTACTGGCGGCACTCGTCGTCTGAGAGTTCTCTGGTGACGTTCTCCCTGGCGATGCTGATCAGCTCGTCGATGTCCAGCGCCCAGATGCGCACGGTCGCATCGGCGCTCGCGGATGCCAGCCTGGTTCCGTCCGGACTGAACGCCACGCCGGAGACGTGGAGTCGATGACCCCGCAGGACCAGGAGTTGTGTTCCCTTCCCGGCATCGAACAGCCGCGTCGTGCCATCGTCGCCGGCTGTCGCGATCGTCGAGCCGTCGGGGCTGTAGGCGATGTCGTTCACGGGACCTTCGTTGGCGGGGAAGCGACGGAGGCGCTCGCCGCTGTCGACGTCGAGGATGTCCACGAAGCCATCGAACCCCGCGAGGGCGAGCTCATCCATCGATGGCCTGAACACCAGCTGGCTCGCTCCCCCCGGGTTGGGGATCCGGTGCACCGCCCGCTCGGCCCCCCAGTCCCAGATCGTGACCGTCGCTTGCTCCGGGCTCTCGAACGAGAAGTCGGAGGTCGCGACCAGGCGGCCGTCCGGGCTGAAGGCTGCGGCCTCGATCCCGTACTCGTCCGGAACGTGGAACGCTCCGACGCGCTGACCCGCCGCGTCGTGGATCACGGCGCCGCCCTCGTAGTCCGTGATCACCAGCAACCGTCCGTCGGCACTCCAGACCAGGTCCGAGTTCTCCCCGCCATCGAAGGTCTCGACTTTGAACGTCCTCGCGCCGTACCGGGGATCCCACACGTCCACGATGCTCGCGAATCCCCGGGCGGTCGCGATGCGGGTGCCGTCGCGGTTCGCAGCGATCCTCACGACGGGCTCGGGCGGCTCACTTCCCGGACCGAGGGTCTGCGTCGCCTCCGCGCTGCCGTGCTCACCGATGTCCCAGATGGTCACCGACTCCTCGTCGCTCGAGGCGATCACCTCGTCGCCACGGAGGAACGCCACGTCGACCGGCACGAGGGGATCGGTCTCCAGGTTCGTCCACTCCGCGTCGCCCGCGAGGCTCACGTCCCAGATCGTCGCCGCGGTGATGTCGAAGTCACCCGTCAGCACGTGGTCTCCGTCGGGCGAGAAGACCGCCCAGACGCCCGACCTCGTGCCCTGGCTCGAGAGCGAGATGCGCTCCTGGCCCCGTTCCTCGCCGACGTCCCAGACCCTCGCGGTCCCGTCCGAGCTCCCCGTGAGGAGCCGCTCTCCGTCCGGGCTCCAATCGACGGAGAGCACGGGTCCCGCGTTGCCGAGGATCTCGAGCTGCGAGCGGCCGGTCCGGCCGTCCCAGATCCGGACCGAGGAATCGTTGCCCCCGGTCGCGATCCGTCGGCCGTCCGGCGACCACGCGATCGAGGTGATCCCGAAGCGATGTCCGAGGAGCTCGGAACGCGGCTCGCCTGATGCCACGTCGTAGACGGTCACGGTGGGGATCGCGCCGAACCCGATGGCGATCGAGCGACCATCCGGGGAGAGGGCCGTCTCCCCCGGGAACACATCGCCCACCTCGATCGTACGGATCTCTCGGCCCGTGAGCGGATCGAGGACCCTGACGACACCCACATCGGGCCACGCCGCCGCGACGAGCGATCCATCGCCGCTGAACGAGACTCCCAACGCGGAACCCTCACCCTCGAAGCTCGCGATCGGCTCGCCGGTCGCGGGGTCCCAGACCTTGAGGAACCCGTCGTCGCCGATGGTGGCGAGCATCGATCCGTCGGGCGAGAACTGCGGCTCGTTCAGGTCGACGTCGTGCCCGTGGAACGGCGGGAGCACCGGCTCTCCGGTCTCGACGTCGCGGATATCGATCTCCCCAGAGTCCTCGGGGCCCTCGGTCACGAACACCCCCTTGGGACTCCAGTCGACGGAGCCTCCGATCCCGGGCTCGAACCGCACGATCCGTGAGGCCGTCACGGCCCGGTGCAGGGCTTCGCGGGCCTCGGGCAGGACCGTCCCGTCGACGGACCTGGTGTGGTCGATCGCCTCGAGGGCGAGCAGGACGCTCCGTTCGGGATCGCTCTCCAGGCTCGAGACGGACGCCGCGGCCAGCTCGCGGGCGACCGCCGTCCGGCTCTCGGCTTCCGCCCGCCGGCTCTGGGTCAGGGCGAACACGGTCAAGCCGATCGCGACGAGTGAGGCGACGGCCAGGACGGCGACGAGCGCGCGGAGGCGGCGGAGCGAGCGGCGTTCGAGCTCCTCTTCGTGCGCATGCCTCGCGTCTTCCTCCACGCGCGAGGCGTCGAGGTACTCGCGCTCCTCCGGCGTGAGGGCGACCCTCGAACCCTCCCGCCACGATTCGGCCTGCTCCAGCCTGGAGCCGCCGAGGAGGAACGACGGGTCCCGGTCGGCCTCGACCCACTCGCGCGTCGAGGCCGCGACCCTCCGCTCCGTCCGGAGGTCTTCACGCGCGGCGTCGATCCACCGATGGAGCCGAGGCCACGCCGTCAGCATCGCCTCGTGTGCCAGCTCGATCGTCGGCGCACCGGTGCGCGCATCACGGTCGAACGAGAGCTGGCGGGAAGCGCCGAACGTGTCGAGGACGGTGGCCATCGCCTGCTGGTCGACGTCGAGCGACGTGACCTCCGCCCGCGGCACCCGGCGCCGCGTGTCCTCGGACCCCTCACCCAGCGCGACCAGCCGGAGGAACAGCTGGCGGGCCGCCTCCTTCCCTTGATCGTGGAGCTCCTCGTACAGCTCCTCGGCCCGGCGGCCGAGCGCGCCGGACACGCCACCGATCTGCCGGTAGGCCTCGAGGAAGAGGATCCGCCCGTCCCGCCGTTCGAACAGCTCGGTGAGCGCGTACTCCATCAGCGGGAGCGCGCCGGGCTCCTCCGCGACGTCGGCCAGCATCGCGGCTATCAGGCCCGGCTCCAGCGCGACGTCCACGCGCGTGGCCGGACCGGAGATCGCGCGCTCGAGCTCCTCGGCCGACAGCGGGATCACGGCCTCGACGCGGGACTTGAACAGCTCCGCGAAGCCGCGGTAGAGCAGCGGGCGGTCGTAGAAGTCGGCGCGGAGGGTGACCACGACGCGCAGGCGGCTCCGGGGATCCGTCGCAGCCGCTTCGAGGTTCTCGAGGAAGTGCGTCCGGACCGACTCGTCCTCCACGAGCGTGAAGACCTCCTCGAACTGGTCGATCACGAGGACGAGCTCGCTCCCGTCGGAGGGCAGGAGCCGCAGGACCGCGCGCTGGAGTCCGTGCTGATCGCGCTCGAGCTGCTCGATCAGGCTCGCCGGTGGGTCCGGCGCGGCGCGAAGGAGTGCCGCCTCGAGCCCGTCCAGCGGGTGCGCGCCCGGGAACATGTCCGCGATGTGCCAGGCGTCGGAACCGGGGATCGCGCCGAGTCGGATCGCCGGGATCAGCCCCGCGCGCACGACCGAGGACTTGCCGCTGCCGCTCGGGCCGACCACCGCGAGGAACCTCGTCTGCCCCAGCCGCTTGAGGAGCTCCTCGACGAGCTCCTCGCGTCCGAAGAAGTCGGGCGCGTCCCCCTCCTCGAACGCCCGGAGCCCCTTGTACGGGTTCCCGACGATCGTCCCGGGAACGGCGGGCGTGAGCCCGGCCGCCCGAGACCCCAACGCGCGCCGGAACGCCATGTCATCCGCCGCGTCGTTCGCCTCCGCGCGGAGCCGGATCACGTGCACGGGATCGGCGAGACCCTTGAGCTGGACGGTCCCCCGGTCCACGTAGGCGACGCCGTCGACCTTCCTCGCGAGGTGGGTGACCGCCGGGCTGGCGAGGATCTCCGCGGGAGCGGCGATCCCGCAGAGGCGCGCAGCGAGGTTGAGCGCGCCGCCGCGGTAGCCGCCCTCGACCGGCACGGCCTCGCCGGCGTCCAGGCCGATGCCGACGGCGAGAGGGAGGCCGGGATCCGCGACGGTCGCATCGACGAAGCGGCGTTGCAGCTCGACCGCCGCGCGGATCGCCTGCCGGGCGGAGTCGAAGACGGCGAGGGCTTCGTCGCCGCGGAGCTCGACGACGGTCCCGCCACGGGCCTCGACACCTTCGCGCGCCACCACGGCGAACTTGCCGGCCAGCCGGGCAGCGGCCTCGTCGCCGTGCTCCTGCGTGAAGACGGTGTAGCCGCGGACGTCGGCTATCAGGAACGTCCGGATGTGGGCGTCGCCGAGGCCTTCGCTGTCAGCCATGGAGGATCACGGTCCGAGCGACCTACCCCTCCCTAGCCGGACACACGGTAGAGGTGCCAGCGGTCCGGGACGCCCTTGAGCTCGTGCTCGCCGGCGTCCTCGAAGGTGAGCCCGCTTCCCGCGACGAGGTCTCTCACCGTCGACGACACGAGCACCTC
>JBOGVC010000196.1:0-9622 GCA_050695275.1 Actinomycetota bacterium
CCGTTGGCCGTCGCCGCGCGCAGCGCGTCGAGGGGGGGCATCCCCCACACCACCATGTGCACGATCTCTCGCGGCGCGCTCCCGTGCGCGTTGAACGGCGTGCCGGCGTCCGTCCCGCAGACGGGACGGACGCCCGTCCGGACCGCGGTCCGGAGCGCCTTCTTCGAGTCCTCCTCGATCGCTCGTGCCTTCTCCACCGCGTACGCGGCCACCCGGTCCGCGTGATCGAGGATCCCGCGGACCGCACAGATCGTCGGCGAGCGGAACGTCCCACGCGCCACCATCTCGCGAGCGGTCGACGCGGTCAGCTGGTTGCAGTGCTCGATCGAGTCGACGCCGGCGAGCACCGCGGCACGGATCCCGTTCGCACCGATCGCGTGTGCCGCCACGGAGAGGTTCCGCTCGTGCGCTTCGCGCACGCCGGCCTCCAGCTCCTCCGCCGTGAAGGCGCTGAACGTGGCCGGGATACCCGGGGTCAGGACGCCACCGGTGGCGATCAGCTTGATCGCGGTGGCGCCGGCACGTATCTCCTCACGCACGGCCGCGCGTACGGCGTCGGGGCCGTCGACCTCCCGGGAGAACGCGATGCTGTGGCCGTGACCGCCGGTGACCGTGAGCGCGCGTCCCGCCGCCAGGATCCGCGGTCCCGGGACGAGCCCGGCCGCGACCGCCCGGGCGACATCGATGCTCGCGCCGCCCATCCCGCCCAGGTCGCGCACGGTGGTCACGCCCGCGTCCAGGTTCTTCTTGGCGTTCACCATCGCCTTCAGTGCCGCGAACCCGGGAGTGGTGAGGTCCCTCGCTTCCTTCTCGAAGTCCGCCTCGCCATCGAACTGGAGGTGGACGTGAACGTCGATCAGTCCCGGCAGCAAGGTCTTCCCGACACCCTCGACGACACGGGCATCGCGCGCGTCCTTCGGCGGTCTCGCGTGCCCGCCCAGCCACTCGATCCCGTCGGCACCGAAGAGCACGCCCTGGCGCTTCCTGACCTTGACCCCGTCGAACACGGTCACGTTCGCGACGTAGGTGGACTTCGCCATCGCCGCATCATGTCACCTGCTCGAGGCGCCCCAGGGCCCCGTAGTAGGCTGACGGCCCAGAGGGGCGCGAAGCGCAAGGAGGAACGATGCTCGTCGGCGAGATCATGCACCCGGACGTGAAGACCGCGAGTCCCCAGGATTCCTTCGCCGACGTCGCGAAGGAGATGCGGACCAACGGGATCTCCTCCGTCGTGGTCCTGGACGGCAAGAAGCTCGCTGGCATCGTCACCGAGCGCGACATCGTGAACCTCGTCGCAGCGGGCGGCGACCCCCACACGACGACCGTGGACAAAGGCATGACGCGCCGCGACCTGATCACGGTCGACTCCAAGACGGAGCTGTCCGACGCCGCCGAGCAGATGGTGTCGAGGAACATCCGCCACCTGCCGATCGTCGACGGCGGCAACGTCGTGGGCATCGTGTCCATCCGGGACATGACGCGATGGGCCGCCGAGGAGCTCTCCGGCGGCCACGAGATGCCCGACATCGCGAGCTCCCATGCGGCGCTCCAGGCGGCGAGTCAGCTCCAACGCAAGCGCGGCGCCTAGGACGTATCCGAAGCTCGCTGGAACGGTTCCCGAGGATCCGCGAGCGACCCGAGCTGCGCTAGGTCCCGCGGGAACAGCAGCGCCACCGTCCAGTCCATCGCGATCTTCACCCGCCGCGTCCACGTGGGCATCGCGAGGAGGTGGTACGAGCGGTGGAGGAACCACCCGAGGAACCCCTTGAAGCGGAGGCCCCTGATGTTCGCCACGCCCTTGTAGCGCCCGAGCGAGCACACGCCGCCGATGGTCGCGTAGACGAAAGGCTGGAGCGGTCGGGCGGCGAGAGTCGCCTCGATGTTGGCGGCGGCGCGCTTGCCCTGACGGAGGCCGTGCTGCGCGGTGGGGGGCGAGAGACGCCCGGTCGTCTCGTCGGGCACGGCGGCCGCATCGCCGGCCGCCCACACCCCTTCGATCCCGTCCACGCGGAGGTACCGGTCCACCGGGACCCGTCCCTGCTCGTCGACCGAGAACCCCGAGTTCCGCGCGAGGGGCGAGGGCTTCACTCCCGCCGTCCACACGAGCGTCTCGGCCGGGAACGTCTCGCCGTCCGACAGCGCGATCAGTCGGCCCTCCGCGGAATCGAGCCTGGTCCCGAGCCTGATCTCGATCCCCCGCCGGCGCAGCTCGTCGCGCGCATAGGACGCCAGCCGCTCCGGAAGCTCGGGGAGGATCGCATCGGCCGCGTCCACCAGCACCCACCGCATGTCGGAGGGATCGAGGTCGGGGTAGTGCTCGATCGCGTCGCGCGCGAGATCCTCGAGCTCGCCGAGCGCCTCGACGCCGGCGTAGCCCCCGCCCACGAACACGAACGTGAGCGCGGCCCGACGCCGCGCGGCATCCTCGTGCGACGCTGCCACGTCGAGCTGCGAGAGCACGTGGTTGCGGAGGTAGATCGCCTCCTGGACGGTCTTGAACCCGATCCCGTGCTCCGCGAGCCCGGGGACCGGCAGGACGCGCGACCGCGAGCCGGGCGCGAGCACCACGATGTCGTAGCCGATCGTCCGCTCCTCACCGGCGGTCGTTCGGACGTGTGCCTCGCGGGCCCCATGGTCGATGCGGAGCACCTCGCCGATCACGAGCCGGCAGTGCCGCAAAACCCGTCGGAGCGGCACGACCGCCGCGCGGGGGTCGATGGTCCCCGAGGCCACCTCGGGGAGGAAGGGCTGGTACTGGAAGAAGCTCTCCGGGTTGACGACGGTCACCCGGTGGCCCTCGGCCACGGCTCGCTTCAGCCCCATGGCCGCGTACAGACCGGCGAAGCCGGCGCCGACGACGAGGATGTGGCGCCCTGCCCGCTCGTCGCTCATGCCGCCGAGAGCCTGCCCAACTCGGCGGGCAGCTCGGTGAGGGTGCGGATCGATCCGTCCGCCTCCTCGAGCTGTTCGGGCGTCGGACGATCGGGCGCCTCGCCGCGGAGCATCCAGATCGCGCGCATGCCGACGAGCTTCGCAGGACGCACGTCGTAATCGAGCCGGTCCCCGACCATCACCGCGGACGCGGGAGGAACCCCGGCCGTGCGCGCGGCGAGCTCGAAGAGGCGCGGATCGGGCTTGCCGACGCCGAGTTCGTCGGAGACGCCCCAGACCTCGAAGAACCCCTCGAGGCCGTCGCGACGCATGGCGGAACGGACCTCGCCCGGCTGGTTCGCGATCACCCCCAGCCGGTAGCCGTCGCGCAGCTCCTCGAGACTCGGGATGGCGTCCGCGTAGAGCGCGGAAGGGGGATAGTGCCAGTGTCGAGCGGCGATCCCCTCGAGCACGCGGAGGTCGGCCTCCGGCAGGAAGCGCGCCATGAGCCGGCGCCGGAACGACCCCGACTGCTCCGTACGCGCACGGGTGTACTCCTCCTCGAACTCGTCGTCGGTGAAGCGTGCGCCCGCCTCGCGCAGCGCACGGTGCCAGGCGCGGGCGTAGACCGTGTCGTCGTAGAGCACACCGCCGATGTCGAGGAACACGATCCCGATCGTCACGGTCGCCCCGTCCCCATGGCGATCGGCCGGCTCAGCGGCCGGCGCGGCGCTTGAGCTCCGCGAAGGTCTCCGGATCCGTCCGCTCTTGGCCCATCCGGTACCCGTAGCGCTCCCCGTGGCAGTCCGAGGACGAGGTGGGGACCAGGCCCAACCGCGCCGCGATCGCCGCGTAGGCGGCCCGCATCTCGTCGTCGTGATCCGGGTGGAACACCTCGAGACCGACCATCCCGCCCTCGGCCATCTCCTCGATCAACCGGTCCGGGACCGTGTCCGTTCCGCGCCACATCCCCGGATGAGCCAGCACGCAGACCCCGCCGGCGCCGCCGATCAGCCGGAGCGCGTCCGCGGGCTGCAGCGCGTGCTTCGGCACGTACGCGAGCCCGTCGTCGGAGATGTAGCGATCGAAGGCCTCCTTCTCGTCCGCCACGATCCCGGCCTCCACCATCGCCTCGGCGATGTGGGGACGAGCGATCGCTCCACCGCCTGCGAGTTCGAGCACGCGCTCGACCGTGATGTCGAAGCCGAGCTCGCGCAACTTCTCGACGATCATCTCGCCGCGGCGGAGGCGCGTCGCCGTGAGCCGAAGGAGCTCGGCGTCGATCGCAGGATCGTCCGGATCGACCCAGTAGCCGAGGATGTGGAGGCTCGCGCCGTCGTACTCCGCCGAGAACTCGATCCCCGGTACGAACTCGAGCCCGATCTCGTCGGCGGCCGCTCCCGCTTCCCTGAGGCCCTCGAACGTGTCGTGATCGGTGAGTGCGACGCCCGCGAGGTCCTTCGACCGCGCGAGGTGCATCACCTCCGCCGGCGCGAGCGTCCCGTCGGAGCGGTTCGAGTGGCTGTGGAGGTCGTATCCGGGCATCGACGAGAGCGTGTCAGACCGTCGGCGCGGCCGTCCATCACGGAGCCGTCAGGGGGCCGGGGCGACGAGCTCCCGGCCGATCTCCGCGACCGTGCGACATCCGGAGAGCGCCATCGCGTTCTCGAACTCCGCCCGCAGGATCTCCAGCACGCCAGCGACGCCGGCCTCACCCTCTGCGGCGAGGCCCCACACGACCGGCCGGCCCACGAGGACCGCGGCGGCGCCCAGGGCGATCGCCTTCACGACGTCCGCTCCCCGGCGCACACCGCCGTCCATCAGGACGGGGATGCGCCCGGCGACGGCACCGACCACCTCGAGGAGCGCGTCCAGCGGCGCCGGACAGGGATCCAGCTGCCGTCCGCCGTGGTTCGATACCACGATCGCGTCGACCTCGTGCTCGACGGCGAGCGTGGCGTCCTCGGCGGTCAGGATCCCCTTGACGAGGACCGGCAGACCCGGGGCGTGCTCGCGCACGAACGACAGGTGCTCCCACGTCAGGTTCGGCTCGTAGGCGTAGTCCGAATCGCCCAGCCCCATGGGCATCACGAACCCGCTCCGCGTGTCGCGATGACGGAGCCCCGCGACCGGGAAGTCGACCGTCCAGCAGATGGCTCGATAGCCCGACGACACGACACGCGCGAGCATGTCCTCGGAGAGCGTCGACTCCGCGAACAGGTACAGCTGCCACCATTTCGGCGCGTCGCTCGCGGCCGCGATGCCCTCGACATCGTCGACGGCGGTGGAGGACACCACGGCGATCGTCCCGGCCGTCGCTGCGCCACGGACCGTGCCGCGTTCCCCGTCGGGATGGGCCCGACCCTGATACGCCCACGGCGCCACGAGGACGGGGAAGGTGATGGGCGTTCCCAGGATCTCCGTCGACGTGTCCGGCGATCCCGATCCGCGGAGGACGCGTGGCCTGATCACCCACCGATCGAACGCGCGCAGGTTCTCCTGGAGCGCGCGCTCGTCCCCGGCACCACCGGCGTAGTAGTCGTAGACGTCGGCGTCCAGCTTCGACTTCGCGACGGGCTCGTAGTCGTCGACCTGCAGATATCGCGGCGCGGACATGTGCGCGAAGGGTAGCCGACATGGCGGGCCCGACCGGCCCGCGGCTATCGTGAGCTCGTGGCTCGGGTGACGGTGTTCGGCGCAGGTGCGATGGGAACGGCGTTCGCGATGCACGCGGCTCGGACGGGTCTCCCCACCTCGCTCTGGGCGAACGAGCACGATCTCGCCGCCTACGCGGCGATGCGCGACGAGCGGAAGCACCCCCTGCTCACGGAGCATCTGCCCGACGGCGTCGATCTGCTCGGCCCGAACGAGCTCGAGGCCGCCTCCCGTGACGTGGAGATCGCGGTCCTGGCGGCGAACTCGGCGGGGGCTCGATCCCTCGCCGCGATGGTGCGGGATCACGTCACGGGCGCGAGGGTGGCCGTGTCCGTCGCCAAGGGCCTCGAGCCGTCCTCCGGCAAGCGCATGAGCGAGGTCTACGGAGAGGAGCTCGCGGGCGCCGAGGTGGTGGTCGTGGCCGGACCGTGCCTCGCACGCGAGCTCGCCGAAGGCCTCCCCACCGCGGCGGTCTGGGCCGCCGGGGACGTCTCCGTGGCGGAGGAGTCGGGCAAACCGTTCGACGACCAGCGCTACCAGCTGTCCTACACCGACGACGTGATCGGCGTGGAGCTCTGCTCGATGATGAAGAACGTCGCCGCGATCGGGCTCGGCCTCCTCGACGGACTCGGCAAGAGCACCGGCATCGGCTACCAGAACGCGAAGGCCGCGCTCTTCACGAGGGCCGCGCGCGAGATCGTGATGCTCGTGACCGCCCTCGGCGGCAGGTCCGAGACGGCGATGGGTCTCGCCGGGATCGGCGACCAGCTCGTGACGAGCCTCGGCGGTCGCAACCGCCTCTACGGTGAGCTCGTGGGCACCGGGGATCCCCCGGAGGACACGCTCCGCGAGCTGGAAGCCGGAGGGCTCACGGTCGAGGGGGTCGAGTCCACGCGCCATGTCCACCGCCTCGGGTCGGAAGCGGCGCTCGACCTGCCCTACCACGAAGCGATCCACCGGGTGCTCTTCGAGGGCGCCCGGCCCCACGACGTCCTGGAGGTGCTCCGATGACGAACCGCATGCGCCCCGATCGCAACCTCGCGATGGAGCTCGGACGCGTCACCGAGGCCGCGGCGCTCGCGGCCGGCAGCTGGATCGGGCGCGGCGACAAGATCGGCGCCGACCAGGCCGCCGTCGATGCCATGCGCTTCATGATCGACT
Organism: Actinomycetota bacterium; assembly: GCA_050695275.1. Lineage (GTDB taxonomy): Bacteria > Actinomycetota > UBA4738 > UBA4738 > HRBIN12 > JAJNBA01. Next base: position 6,688 of record JBOGVC010000196.1, read on the forward strand.
CCGTGTCGATGGACGGCGTCGTCGTGATCGGCGAGGGCGAGAAGGACGAGGCGCCGATGCTCTACAACGGCGAGTCGGTCGGGAACGGATCCGGCCCGGCCGTCGACGTCGCGGTCGATCCGATCGACGGCACCCGTCTCACCGCGACGGGGCAGCCAAACGCGGTCTCCGTGATCGCGCTGGCCGAACGCGGGACGATGTTCTTCCCCGACGTCGCCGTCTACATGGAGTAGGTCGCGACCGGTCCCGAGGCCGCCGACGTGATCGACGTGACGGCCCCGCCCGAGGAGAACGTCCGGCAGGTGGCGAAGGCGAAGGGCATGAAGGTGGAGGAGGTCTCGGTCGTGATCCTCGATCGTCCGCGCCACGAGGCGATCATCGATGCGGTCCGTGAGGTCGGTGCGCGGGTGTTCCTGATCACCGACGGCGACGTGGCGGGGGCGATCGCCGCCGCGGCCCCGCGGACCGGGGTCGACCTCCTGATCGGGATCGGCGGCACGCCGGAGGGCGTCGTGGCCGCGGCGGCGCTCAAGTGCATGGGTGGCGCGATCCACGGACGACTCGCACCCAGGAACGACGAGGAGCGTGCGCAACTCGAAGCTGCGGGCCTCGATCCGAGCCGGATCCTCACGACCGAGGATCTCGTCTCCGGCAAAGATGTGTTCTTCGCAGCGACGGGCATCACGGATGGGTCCCTGCTGCGCGGCGTGCGGTATTGGCCCGACGGCGCAACCACCTATTCCCTCGTGATGCGCTCGCGTTCCGGGACCGTCCGGTGGGTCGAAGCGGAGCATCGGTTCGAGAAACTCGAGGGGATTTCTGGCGTGGACTACAGTCGCTAGAGTCACATCCTTCGGAACGATCCGGGTTTTCGACTATCCTCGGGGCTAGAACGAGAGGAGCCCCGATGGCCGAGAGAACGATCGTCGTCTGCGATGTGTGCGGCAAGCCAGCGACCGAGACCGTCACGATCAAGGTGGCGCGAGGCAACTACGCGAAGGATCTCTGCGCGGCTCACGTGACGGAGCTCGTCGCCGGGGCGCGTCGACCGCGTCCCGGACGCCCCCGCAAGATGGCCGGCGAGGCGACCGCCGCAGCGCCGAAGCGTCGGGGCCGTCCACGGAAGACGGGCGGGCGGAAGAGCACCGGACGCACGCGCACCGCGACCAGGAGGAAAGCTCAGGCCTCCGGTGCAGCCGCGCGCTCGGCCAAGAAGTAGACGCCCTTCGCCTCCTTCGCCACCACCCCTTCGCGCAGCAGCGCGCGCAGCGTCGTCTGCACCTGTCTGCGGATGTCGGGATACGCGAACGGATCCAGGTAGCCGCGACGCAATGCGAGGTCCTGGATCCGGGTCCAGTGCAGGGGCGCCGGCTCCTCGGTGAGGACGGTGAGGATCGCGGCCCGCGGCTCCATCACGCGCTCCGCGTCGCCGCGATCACGCGCTCGGCGAACAGCTCGACCTGGTCGGGCTCGCGGATCGCGAAGGGCAGGACCCAGGGCGAAACGATGAGCTCGCGCACGCCGAGTGCCTCGAACGCGGCGACGCGCTCGAGGATCTGCTCCGGCGTTCCCGACAGCGTGTCCGCCCGCCACGACCCGTAGTCGTCGGTGGCCATCGCGTCCCCCGGTGCGGCGGCACGGCCACGCTCGAACGCGGCGTGCGCGGCCGCCTCGTCCTCACCGATCAGGGAATGCAGGCCGACGGACAGACCGAACGTCGCGGGATCGCGGCCGACCGCCTCACAGGCCGCACGGACATCGGAGACCTTGTCGGCGTACGACTCTGGCGCGACGCGCCACACCGTGTTCCATCCGTCGGCCAGACGAGCCGCCAGCCGCAGCAGCCGAGGGCCTCCCTTGCCACCCACCCAGAGCGCGGGGGGCCGTTCCCGCGCCGGCGCGAGGACGGCGTCACGGAGCGTCACGGTCGGACCGTCGAACGTGACCGGATCGCCGCCGAAGAGCCGGCCGACCACGTCGAGTGATTCCTCCAGCACGTCGAAGCGCTCCCCCACCGCGCCGAACCGGTACCCGAACGCGTCGAACTCCTCCCGCATCCAACCGGCCCCGAGCCCGAGGTCGAGCCGCCCGTCGGAGAGCAGGTCGATCGACGCGGCGATCCTCGCCAGGAGCGCCGGGTGCCGGAACGCGCTGCACAGGACGAGGGTCCCGAGCCGGACCCGATGCGTGACGGCGGCGATGCCGGCGAGGGTCGTGAGCGGCTCGAGCGACCCGATCGGTGCGGGGTCCGCGCCGTACCTCGCGAACGAGTAGAAGAAGTGATCGGACACCCAGACCGAGTCGAACCCAAGCTCTTCCGCCCGGCGGGCCCACCCGGCCGCGTCGGCGAACGAGATCTCGCCGGACGGCAGCGAGAACCCGTAGTGCGGCAGGCTCAGGCCGAAGCGCATCCGCCGAGGATAGCCAGGCGACGAGGATCGTCAGGCAGTGGGCTCGTAGACGCTCAGCGTGCCACGCAACAACATCCGGCCGCGCGCATCACGGACCACGACGGTGCTCACGTCGGTCAGATCCTCGCTGAAGGTGGCGAAGTCTCCACCGCCCCCTGCTTGATCGAGCGTTCCGATCTCACCCAAGACGAGCTTCCGGAACCCATCGGTCACGAGCTGCACACGCAGCGGCAGCTGTCCCGGACGCAGGCCGGTCAGCCCATCGACCAGGACGAAGGCGAGGTCGTCGCCCGAAGGGGACAGCAGCACGAGCGCATCGCCCCGGCCTCCGAGCAACCGAGGCGAGAGCAGCGTCGACACTTCGACGATGGCCTCCGGATCGAGTCCGGGGAGGTCCGCGAACACCTCCTGGAACCTGACGACGGCCTCCCGTTGCTGCTCCCGAGCGGCGTCGGCCCGCGCCTCAGCGCGCTCGGCGCGCCCGGCCATCACCGCTCCCCAGCCGAGGCCGGAGAGCGCGAGCA
>JBOGVC010000197.1:0-7592 GCA_050695275.1 Actinomycetota bacterium
GTCGAGCACATCGGGCGTCAGGATCTCGCCGTACGCGACCACGGCGATCGCGTCCGGCTCCATCGCGTCGAGAGCATCGAACCCCTCGCCGTCGCGCACCCGATCGACCTCGAGCAGCGGCAGATCCAACGCGCCGGCGACGTCCGCCACCGCCGTGGGGGTGAGCTGCGAGCCTCGCCCCGCCGGCCGCGGCGGGTTCGTGAGGACGAGCTCGACGTCGACGTCGTCCGCCGCAGCGAGCGCACGCAGTGTCGGAACCGACCACGTGTCGTTGCCGAGGAAGGCGACCCGCATGCCCGCGAGGATACGGCGGTCAGTCCTCCGTGATCGCTCGAGGCTCGGCGATCCCCATGTCGATCCGGCGCAGTTGCGCCATCACGTCTCGCCGGCCCTCGTCGTCGAGGCGGTCGATGTACAGCATCCCGTCGAGGTGATCGCTCTCGTGCTGGAAGATCCTCGCCAGGAGTCCCTCACCGAGCATCTCGTACGGGTTCCCGTCCAGATCCAGGCCGCGGCAGAGGATCCGCGCGAACCGCGGCGTGGCGTGGTACGGCCCGGGGATCGACAGGCATCCCTCGTCCTCCAACAGCTCACCCACGCCGTCGGAGAGCTCCGGGTTCGCCATGAACATCGGCCCGGTCTCGCCGTCATCGAAGACGAACAGACGACTCGAGATCCCCACCTGCGGACCCGCCAGCCCCACCCCGGGGGCATCGACCATCGTCTCGACCATGTCGTCGAAGAGCGAGCGGAGCGAGGGGCCGAACTCGGTGACGGGCTTCGCCGGTTCGCGCAGGACCGGATCGCCGAGCGTTCGGATGCGGAGGATCACGTCGGTCTCCCTCGAGGTGATTACAGGTGCGGCTCGGCCTCGACGCGGTCGACGACGCCTTCCGCTGCCAGCTCCCGGAGCCGCATCCCGAGCGCGGGAACCCGGCCGGGGTCGAGGGCGAGCAAGCATACCGTCCGTCCTTCCGCCGTGGAGACCAGCAACGTCGACGGCTGGAAGGCTCGGAGCTCGGACTCGATCTCGGCGGCGCCCGTGATGCGGAGGACGGCCGCGCCGACCGGGAGACCGGCCTCCCGCCGACGCCTCCGCTCCTCGTCGTGGAACCGATCCGGGTTCCCACGGACGAGGGCCTGCACGATCGGATCCCCGGGGGACGACGCCTGGACGATCGCCCGGCCACGGGGTCGCGCCCAGCCGACGGCTTCCATCCAGGTGGCCAGGCTCCGCTCGCGAGCGGCCAGGCCCGGCCGTCGGTCCGCGAGATCGACGTCGAGGATCGCCACGAGATCCAGCCCGCCCGGCCCGAGGTCGTGAACGTCGTCCGGGCCGCCGACGAGGATCTCGTCCTCACCGGGCAACCGTGCGGGCACGCCGTCCCCGATCCGACGCACCGGGACCGGGGCCGCTCGTGCCGCCCACTCCTCGACGTGCTCTTCGCCGCCACGCCGTACCCCGAAGGACGACGCCCCGCATGCTCGACAACGGCCCGCGGCCCCGCAGACGACGCAGGCCACGGCCCCGCCGGAGGCGCGGAGCAGCCCACCGCACGCGGCGCACGTGGCGGGCTCGCCGCACGCCCGACACACCTGTGCGACCCCGGATCCGGGGAGCGGGGAGAACACGAACCCCCGCCGCACGCTCCCGAGGGCCCGGACGAGCCGCGACGCGCGCCCCGCCGGACCGGGCTTCACGACCTCCACCGGCGGCCAGCGTCGGACCGTCGGTGTCACGGTGGGCAGACCGAGCGCCGACGCCTCCGCGGACGGACAGGCCGCCGCCAGCACGCAGGCCGCCCCTTCCAGCCGGGCACGCGCGAGCGCGACGTCCCGGCCGTGGTAATACGGCGCGCGATCCTCCCGATGGGCGGCGTGACTCTCGCGCGCCACGTAGAGGAGCCCCAGCCGATCGACCGGTGCGAACACGGCGGGGCGCGTCCCGATGACCACGTCGTAGCGGCCCGCGGCGATCTCCAACCAGGTGCGATACCGAGCGCGCTTGTCGCCGCCCAGGAACAGCCCCGCTCGGTCGCCGAACGCATCCAGCACCGACGACGCGGTCGCCGGCATCGGCACCGCCTCGGGGACCAGCACGATCGCGCGACGGCCTGCCACGAGGCACGTGGCCACGGCCTCCACTGCGGCGACTTGCTCGTCCTCGGGAGCGGGTCGGAGGACGAACGCGCCGTCGCCCTGCGCGATCGCCCGGAGCACGTCGCCCCCACCTCGGTATCCGGCGAGCACCGGCTGCGGCGCCGCCACCGGAGATGCACCGCCGACCCCCTCTTCGGACGCGGCTCCCCATCCGGTCTCCTCCGAGGCCACGCGCGGGGGGACCGCCCGGCCGATGACCGCCGCCAACGGTGAGACGTAGCGCTCGCTCATCCAGCGGAACAGCGCGAGCCGCCGATCGTCGAAGGAGGGCACCGGGGAGACGACCTTCTTGACGGCGAGCATCCGCGCGGGGAGGTCGTCCGTCGGTCCCAGGACCCACCCCCGGCTCGCGCGACCGTGGAACGGCACCTGCACGAGCGAGCCGACCCCCGCCCCCAGCTCGGCCGGGAGCTCGTACGTGAACGGCCGGTCGAGCGAGAGCAGCGGACGATCGACGCAGACGCCGACCGGGCCGGAGAGCCGCTCAGCCGACGAGGCGGCGGAGATCATCGGCGCGTTCCGTTCCCTCCCAGGGGAACTCCTTGCGCCCGAAGTGGCCGTAGGCGGCGGTCTCCTCGTAGATCGGTCGTGCGAGGTCGAGATCTCGGATGATCGCCGCCGGGCGGAAGTCGAAGACCTGCCGCACGGCCTCGAGGATGGTGTCCGGGTCCGCCTGCTCGGTCCCGAACGTCTCGAGGTTCATCGACGTGGGGTGCGCCGTGCCGATCGCGTACGCGACCTGCAGCTGGGCACGGTCCGCCAGGCCGGAGGCGACGATGTTCTTGGTGGCGTAGCGGGCCATGTACGCGGCGGAGCGGTCCACCTTCGTGGGATCCTTGCCGCTGAACGCTCCCCCACCGTGGGGCGCCATCCCGCCGTAGCTGTCCACGATGATCTTGCGGCCGGTGAGCCCGGTGTCGGCCTTGGGCCCGCCGATCTCGAACCGACCCGTGGGGTTGACCATCGGCGGCTTCATCCGACCGGCGTCGATGTCGGGGAACTCCCGGAGCACCGGGTCGATCACCTCCGCCACGATGTCCGGCCGCAGGAGCGTCTCGACATCGACCTCCTCGCGGTGCTGTGCGGAGATCAGCACGGAGTCGACGCCCACCGGCACGCCGTCGCGGTACTCGATGGACACCTGGCTCTTGCCGTCCGGGCGCAGATACGGAACGACGCCCGCCTTGCGGACGTCGGCGAGGCGCCTCGACAGCCGGTGGGCCATCGCGATCGGCAACGGCATCAGCTCCTCGGTCTCCCGGCAGGCGTAGCCGAACATCATGCCCTGGTCGCCGGCGCCGAGCTGGTCCAGCTCGTCGCCCGACTGACCCTGCCGGTGCTCGAACGAGTCCTCGACCCCGCGCGCGATGTCGGGTGACTGCTCCTGGATCGCGGTCATCACGCCGCAGGTCTCCCCGTCGAGCCCGAACTTGGCGTTCGTGTAGCCGACGTCCGTCACCGTGGTGCGCACCACGGAGGGGATGTCCACCCATCCTTCCGTGGTGATCTCGCCGGAGACGATCACGAGCCCCGTGGTGACGAGGGTCTCGCAGGCGACCCGCGACGACGGGTCGCCGCGCAGCATCGCATCGAGGATGGCGTCGGAGATCCGGTCCGCCAGCTTGTCGGGGTGGCCTTCGGTGACGGATTCGGACGAGAAGAGGTAGGAGCCGCGCATGCGGGCGCGAGTCTAGCGGTCGGGACCGACGTCCGGCGGAGCCGGGAGGAGCGCGACGACCCGGTCGAGCACGGCCGTCGCGAGCTCGCGCTTGCTCCACCTGCGGAGCGGTTCGGGCTCCCCCGAGTCCAGCAACATCGCCTCGCTGGCGTCCGCCCCGAAGCCGGTGCCCTCGCGCCCCACCCGGTTCACGACCACCAGGTCGAGATGCTTCGACACCAGCTTGCCGCGGCCGGCTCGCTCGAGGTCGTCGGTCTCCGCCGCGAAGCCCACGAGGATCTGGTCCGTCCGCCGCTCCCCCAGCTCGGCGAGGATGTCGGGCGTCGGCTCGAGCATCACCTCGGGGACGCCGGCATCCTTCTTGAGCTTCTGCTCGGCGACCGACTTGGGACGGAAGTCGGCGACGGCAGCCGCCATCACGACGGCGTCGGCCTCCTCGAACCGGGCGAGCACCGCGTCCCACATCTCCTCCGCGGTCTCGACGTGCACCACCTCGGCACCCGCCGGCACGATCGCACCGGGGCCGAGCACGACGGTGACCACCGCGCCTCGGGCGACGGCCTCGGCCGCGAGGGCGGCTCCCATCTTCCCCGTGGAACGGTTGCCGACGAAGCGGACCGGGTCGATGGGCTCGTGGGTGGGGCCCGAGGTGATCAGCAGCCGGCGGCCGGCGAGGTCGTGGTGCGCGAGGGTCCCTCGGACGGCGGCCACCACCTCGTCCGGATCCGCGAGTCTCCCGATGCCCTCGTCTCCGTGCGCGAGCGCGCCCGTCACGGGTCCGACCACCACGGCGCCGCGGGATCGGAGGAGCTCGACGTTCGACCGGGTCGCCGCGTGCTCCCACATCCCCGTATGCATCGCCGGGGCGATCACGATCGGGCCGGTCATCTCGAGCATCGTCGCGGACAGGAGGTCGTCCGCGAGGCCGTGCGCGAGCTTCGCGATCGTGTTCGCGGTGGCCGGGACCACGACCGCGACGTCGGCCTCGCGCGCCAGCCTGACGTGGAGGACCTCGCCGGGTCGATCCCAGAGCGAGGTGTAGGCCGGCTCTCCAGTGAGCGCGGAGAACGTGTCCGGACCGACGAACCGAGTGGCGGCCTCGGTCAACACCGCGGAGACGTCGGCTCCGGCCGCGCGGAGCAGGCGGGCGACCAGCGCGGCCTTGTACGCGGCGATCCCGCCGGAGACGCCGAGCAGCACCCGGCGGCCGGCGAGGGGGTCGCTACTCGGCCTCGGGCTCCTCGGGTCGCTCGTAGTCGATCTTCCCTTCGGCGATCTCCTGGAGGGCGATCGAGAGCGGCTTGTTCGAGAAGCCGGTCTCCACGAGCGGCGGCACGAACTCACCACGGCCCTCCCCGAGCTGGTTGTAGTACGAGTTGATCTCTCGCGCACGCTTGGCTGCCACGATCACGAGGGAGTACTTCGAATCCACGGCGGCGAGCAGGTCGTCGATCTTGGGCTCGATCACAGGAAGGCCTTCCTTCTTTCGCGCTTCGGTGACTTCACGCTTCGGCGGGAGTCCCCCGCAGCGTCCTGGTGCGGAACATCAGGATCCGGAGCGGGACGCCTCGATGATAGCAGCGACCTGCGACGATGCTCGTTCCAGGTCGTCGTTCACGATCACGTGATCGAACCACTCACGCTGTTCCAGCTCCCACCCCGCGGTCTCGAGACGGAGGCGGATCCGTTCCTCGGTCTCGGTGCCGCGCCCTCGCAGGCGGCGCTCCAGCTCCTCCGTCGACGGGGGCTCGACGAAGATCAACACGGAGCCGGGGACCCGGTCGCGGATCTGGGACGCCCCGACGACGTCGATCTCGAGGACCACATCCCGACCGGCGGCGAGCCGGTCCTCGACGAACCCTCGAGGCGTCCCGGAACGGTGCCCGACGATCTCGGCCCACTCGAGGAGTTCCCCCGCGCGGATCATCCGATCGAAGGCGTCGTCGTCGACGAAGAAGTAGTCCACGCCGTCGATCTCTGCGGGTCGCGGCGCCCGGGTCGTCACCGAGACGGAGAGCGAGAGGCCTTCGGGGTCACGGGAGACGAGCTCCCGAACGATGGTGCCCTTGCCCACGCCCGATGGACCGGCGAGGACGAAGAGCTTCCCGGTGCGGATGGCCCGTTACTTCTTGAACCGGTCGAGGAGCTGGGCGCGCTGCTTCGCACCGAGTCCCCGAACACGACGGCTCGCCGAGATGTCGAGCTCTTCCATCAGCTTCTGGGCGCGGACCTTGCCGACACCGGGCAACGACTCGAGGACCGCCGAGACCTTCATCTTGCCCACGGTGTCCTCCGTCGACCGGATCAGCACGTCTCCCAGCGTCCGCTTCCCGGACTTGAGCTCTCCCTTGAGCTCCGCGCGCTTCTTCCGCGCCTCCGCAGCCTTCGCGAGGGCCTGCGCGCGCTGTTCCGGGGTGAGGGTCGGGAGTGCCATGCCCATGCTCCTTCTGTTCGGTGGCCGACGACGTGGCCGTCGTCGTTGGCCGTGATCGTCGGCCTCGATGGAAGGCCAGGCCACGATCGACGGCCGGGTCGGACGGTGCGAGGGCGCGAGTATATGCACGGCTCGTGTCGGCGTGGCAAGCGATCCATCGCGCGTGGCCTGCGGTTTCCGCGGCGTCGCAACGGTCAGCGGAGGTCGCGCATGATCCCACGGACGACGCCCGCGGGGTCGGGAGCTTCCGTCACCGGGCGACCGATCACCAGGAAGTCGGCGCCCCGCTCGATCGCTTCGGCGGGCGTGAGGACCCGCACCTGATCGTGCCCGTTCGATCCGGCCGGTCGGATCCCCGGGACGACGAGGCAGAACTCCTCGCCGCACGTCGCGCGCACGTCCTCCACGTCCTCCCCGGAGACCACCACCCCGTCCAGACCGGCCGCCTTCGCCTCGAACGCGAGCGACGCGGGGCTCGCGAGCCCCTCCCCCGCGTGACTCGACAGGACCGTGACCGCGACCACCATCGGGGGTTCGACGCCCGCCTCGGCCGCGCCCCGACGCGCCCCCGCGGCCCCTGCCCGCATCATCGCCTCGCCTCCGAGCGCGTGGACGTTCAGCATCGCGACCCCGAGCCGAGCGACGTTGGCGGCCGCGCGCTCCACGGTGTTCGGGATGTCGTGCAGCTTGCAGTCGGCGAAGACGGGCGCATGCGCGGCGACCCGCCCGATCGCTTCCGGCCCGGCCGACCAGGCGAGCTCGAGACCCACCTTGAGCATGCCCACGTGGGGGGCCAGGATCTCCGCCAGCCGGTCCGCCTCCTCCAGGGTCGAGACGTCGAGCGCCGCGATGATCGGCTCGGCAGGCCGCGGGATCATGGCTCCTCGGGCTCCCTGAACCCGACGGGGATCCGCAGCCGTGCTCGGAGATCGTCCGGTCTTCCGAGGCCCTTCTCCTTCAGGTACCCCGCGATGCCCCGCGCGATCTCGACGGGGGCGGCCGGGTCGACCAGGACGGCGGTGCCGACCTGCACCGCGGAGGCGCCGGCGAGGAGCATCTCCACGGCGTCCTCGGCCGATCGCACCCCGCCCACGGCGATGATGGGCGCCTCGGGCACGACCCGCGCGGCCTCGAACACGGCCCGGAGGGTGATCGGCTTGAGCGCGGGACCCGACATCCAGCCGGTGACCGGACCCAGGGCGGGCCGGAACGACCCCGCCACCACGCCGATCGCCGGAGGTGGCCCGCCGATCGTGAGCCCGTGGGCGCCCGCGCGGATGCACGCTCGAGCGAGCTCCGGAAGCTCGGTCGCCGTCATCG
>JBOGVC010000198.1:0-5903 GCA_050695275.1 Actinomycetota bacterium
GGGGAAGATCACCGGAAGGTCGACCGCGCGACGGTCCGACGCGTGGTCTCCACGTTCCGCCCGTACAAGGGCAAGGTGGGGCTGGTCGGGCTGATGATCGGCGTGACGTCCGGGCTCGGCGTCATCAACCCGTTGATGATCGTGCTGGTCTTCGACGAAGCCCTGTTCGGGCCGAACGGGGTCTGTCAGGGGCGACCGTGCCCGAACCTGCCGCTGCTGTATGTCTACGTCGGGATCATGATCGCGGTCCCGATCGTGACGAGCATCATCGGGATCGGCCAGACGTACCTCACGAACGTCGTCGGCCTGAACGTGATGCAGGACCTCCGGAACCGGCTCTACCAGCACCTCCAGGCGATGCCGCTGCGGTTCTTCACCACGACGAGGACCGGGGAGATCCAGTCGAGGCTGGCGAACGACGTCGGGGGCGTGCAGTCCGTGGTCACCGACACCGCGTCGACCGTGCTCTCGAACGTCGTCACCATCATCAGCACGATCATCGCCATGCTCCTGATCTCGATCCCGCTCACGATCCTCTCTCTGCTGCTGCTGCCGTTGTTCCTCTGGCTCACGGTCAAGGTCGGCAGAGCCCGCCGGGAGGTGGCCACCAACACGCAGCGGACCCTGGCGGACATGACCACGATCACCGAGGAGACCCTCAGCGTGAGCGGGATCCTGCTGTCGAAGGCCTTCGGTCGTCAGCGGTTCGAGAGCGACCGCTTCCGTGGCGAGAACGAGCGGCTGACCGGCTTCCTGCTCCGCCAGACGATGATCGGCCGGTCGTTCTTCGCCCTCGTCGGCACGTTCTTCTCGATCACGCCCGCCCTGGTCTACCTGGTGGCCGGATGGGTGAACTCGAGCGGCGGCCGCCCGGTCATCGCGGCGGGGATGCTCGTGGGCTTCACCACGCTGCAATCGCGGCTCTTCTTCCCCATCGGCTCGATGCTGCAGGTGTCCACCGAGGTGCAGTCCTCGCTCGCGCTCTTCGATCGGATCTTCGAGTACCTGGACCTGCCGCACGAGATCCAGGACGCGCCGGATGCCGTGACGATCCACGACGTGAAGGGCCGCGTGCGGCTCAGAGATGTGCGGTTCCGGTACGAGGACCCACCTGAGGGCATCCCGGTCTCGCCGGGCGTCTCACCGCTCGGTGACGACGACCCCGTCCCGCGGGAGTGGACGCTCGACGGCGTCGACCTCGAGATCAGGCCGGGACAGCTCGCGGCGCTGGTCGGACCGTCGGGAGCCGGGAAGACCACCGTGACCTATCTCGTGCCTCGGCTCTACGACGTCCAGGAAGGAGCGGTCGAGATCGACGATCTCGACGTCCGGAAGATCACGCTCGAGTCGCTCGGGGAGGCGATCGGGGTGGTCACGCAGGAGACCTACCTGTTCCACGACACCGTGCGGCGCAACCTCCAGTACGGCAAGCCCGACGCGACGGACGACGAGCTGATCACCGCCGCTCGCGCGGCGAACATCCACGATCGGATCGCGGAGCTCCCCGAGGGCTACGACACCGTCGTCGGGGAGCGCGGGTACAAGCTGTCGGGCGGGGAGAAGCAGCGGCTCGCGATCGCCCGAGTGGTGCTGAAGGACCCGCGGATCCTGATCCTCGACGAGGCGACGTCGTCGCTCGACACGACCTCCGAACGGCTCGTCCAGTCCGCGCTGGAACCTCTGATGAAGGGACGGACGACCATCGCGATCGCGCACCGCCTGTCGACGATCCTGTCCGCCGACGTGATCTTCGTGCTCGATCGGGGCCGGATCGTGGAGCGTGGGACGCACGACGAGCTGCTGGCCCAGGGTGGTCTGTACGCCCAGCTCTACGAGCAGCAGTTCCGTGGCGGCCTCGTGCAGGCCGAGTTCGAGGACGGCGTGATCCTCGCCTCCGGCGAGGTCGTGCGCACCGAGAGCTGAAGCGGTCGCCCTAGTACCCGCCGCCGTTGCCGCCGGGGCAGGACACCAGCAGGACGGTCATCGCCAGCATCGCGATCCAGATCCGCGAAGGCCAGATCGAGCCAGGGAACGTCGCGATCCGTTGCCGCATGCCGGGACCATTCCCTCACGTCCGGCTCTCCGAAACCTCGAGCTGCTTCTTGTAGCTGAGCAGGACGAACCCGTCGGGATAGACGCGATCATCCAGTCGCTCGTAGCCGAGGCGCTCGTACATCGCCTGCGCGGCTTCCATCCGCTGGGTCGTATGCAGGGTCATGAAGGTCTTCCCGGCCTCGCGGGCTCGCGCCTCCGATGCCGCCATCAGGGCCCGCGCCAGGCCCCGGGATCTCGCCGCCGGGTCCACACCGAGCATCCGTATGTGGGCCTCGCCGGGGTCGAGGGGGCGGTGCTCCTGGTCGCCGTCGCGCACCCGCCCCTCGAGCTCGAGGGTCAGGGAGCCCAGGACGCGTCCGTCCTCGACGGCCACCATGATCGTCGTCTGATCGGCGCGGGATCGGACGTCGGCGATCCGCAGGAGGTAGCGCTCCCAGTCGTCATCGCCGGGTCGGACGAACTCGCGATACGCCTCCGCCGTGACGCGCCCGGCTTCCGCGTGTTCCGCGGGTGTGGCTTCTCGGATCTCCATCGCCGGAAGGCTAGCGGAGCGTTCCGCGCGCGGCCGCGTTTCGATGACCGTCAGGCTCGTTGACTTCCCGAGGAGGAAAGGGAGGATGGAAGCAGTGACGGAACCCCAGCTCGGACGCCAGCTGCTCGCCGCGCACCGAACGCTCGCCGCGGAGCTCGTGGTGGAGCTCGAGGAGCGAGGATGGCCCGAGCTCCGAGCGTCCCAGGCCTCGTTGGTGCTGAACATCGACCGGCGCTCCGGCACCCGGTTGACCGAGCTCGCTCGACGTGCAGGCGTCACGAAGCAGGCGATGATGGTGGTCGTCGACGAGCTGGAGGTCCAGGGACTCGTCCGCCGGACGCCGGATCCGGACGACGGCCGGGCGAAGGTGGTCCGGCTGACGGCGCGCGGACGCACGCTCGCCGCCGAATGCCGGCGAGCCGTCGCAGCGGTCGAGGCTCGCACCAGGCGGACGCTCGGCGGACGACGCTACGAGGGCCTGCGGGAAACGCTCGACCTCCTGCTCGAGTCCGAGGAGGAGACCGCGTGAGCCGCTTCAGCCGCGGACGGCGGGTCGATCCGCCCGGAACCGCTCGAGGGGGATCTCGGCCGCTTCACCGGTGACGAGATCCGCCAGCACCTCTCCGATGAGCGGCGTGAACTTGAAGCCGTGGCCGCTGCAAGGGGACGCGACCACGATGGGCCCGACGCGGTCGAGCACGAAATCCTCGTCCTGGGTCCTCGTGTAGAGGCACGTCTCGGTGCGGAGGGATCTGGCAGCGGACACGAGTCGCCGCCCGACCCAGTCGCCGACCCGGCGCTCGCGGGCCTCGTCGGCGTCGAACGACCTCGTGTCCGGTTCGACGACGGGGCCGGACAGGTGTGCTCCGGCCTTGATCGTCCCCGGCTCGAACGGGTCGGGAACGATGTAGGGAGGCTGATCGGGCGCCTCGTCCCAATCGATCACCGTGGGCATGTCCGTCGCCTCGGTGTCGAAGTACGTCGACTGTTCGAGGGTCGGACGCAGGGCCAGGGGGATCCCGGCCGGGCCGAGGAGCGAGCCCGACCACGAGCCGGCGGCAACGATCGCCACCGGCGCCCGGAGCGTGCTCGCCGCGGTCACCACCTCCACGCCATCACCGGCCGCCGTGATCGACTCCGCCGCCGTCTCCTCCCGGATGTCGGCACCGTGCGACCTCGCCAGCTGCGCGATGGCTCGAACCGCTTCCCGGGAACGCAGGACGGCTCCGTCGGGCTGGAACACGAAGGACGAGCGCGGCGGGAACCGGAGCATCGGCCACCGCTCGGCGACCTCGGCGTCGGATGGACGCTCGAGCCGCTCGCCGGCCTGCTCGAGCGCACGTGCCGAAGCGTCGGTCGCGGCACCCCTGTCGAGCCCGCCGACCACACGCAGCAACGCAACACCGGCCTCGTCCTCCAGCTCCCGCCATCGCTCCAACGAGTGCCTCGCCATGCGGACGTAGAGAGGATCGTGGTACGTGAGGCGGAAGTTGCGAGTGGTCCCGGCGCTGCTCCCCTTGTCGTGCCCGATCGTGAACCGCTCGAGCAGGACGACGGCTCGGCCTCTCGCGCTGAGCGCGCGCGCCGCGGCCGTGCCCATCGGTCCACCTCCCACGATCACGACGTCGGCGCGCTCCATCGCGGGCGGAGCGTACCGGGTAGTGGAAACGGCCCATGGGCCGGGCGAGACTCGGGTGGTGACGGAGCCCAGTCCACCCCCCGCGGAAACGACGATCGACGTCCGTGAGCCGGACCGGGAGATGTGGCGGCGCCGGTGGCCGCCGATGTCCTACTGGATCCGGCTCCTGCTGACGATCGCGGCCGTCTCCGCCGTGCTGGTCGCTCTGTGGTCGGTGGTCAACATCGTGATCCTGGTCCTGATGTCCCTGGTGCTGGCGATCGGCCTGGACCCGGCGGTTCGTTGGATCGAGCGACGGGGCCGCTCCCGCGGCCGGGCGGTGACGATGATCTTCCTGGGAGCCCTCGCCGTCGTGATCCTCTTCGCCTCGTTGGTGATCCCGCCTCTCGTCACCCAGGTCGGCGAGCTCGCCGACAACATCCCCGAGTACGTCGAGCGACTGTCCCGACGCGACGACGCACTCGGGCGCTATTTCCAAGAGAACGATGTCGCGGAGAAGCTTCAGCGGTTCGTGAAGGACCTTCCGAGCAAGATCACGAACTCATTCGGGACGATCGTCGGGGTCGCGGGGAAGGTCGGCGGCGCGCTCTTCAACATCCTCACGGTGGCGATCCTCACGATCTACTTCATGCTCTCGCTCCCCAGGATGCGCGGTACCGCCGCGGTCTGGTTCGCGCCGGAGACGCGTGAACGCGCCGAAGGGGTGATGGATCAGGCGATCTTGCGGATCGGCGCGTATGTGGCCGGGATCCTGACCACGGCATCGATCGCCGGGACCTCCGCACTCGTGTTCTTCTCGCTCCTGGGGCTGTTCGACGTAGGGATCCCGTTCGCCGTGCCGCTCGCCGTGTTCTCCGGGCTCCTCGGACTGATCCCCGCGGTCGGTGCGTACATCGGCGCCGCGCCGGCGGTGATCGTCGGCTTCTTCCAACAGAGGCCCCTCACCGGCGTCCTGATCCTCATCTACTTCATCGTGTACCAGCAGGTCGAGAACTACGTGATCCAACCGCGCATCATGAAGAACGCCGTCAACCTCTCGCCGGTGGCGGTGGTGATCTCCACCCTCGTGCTCGGCTCGCTCGCGGGATTCGCGGGTGCCGTCCTCGCGCTACCGGCCGCGGCCACGATGAAGGTCATCCTCGTCGAGGTGTTCCTTCGCGACCGGGTCGCCGAAGGCGACCCGGCCGCGCTGGAGAAGCTCGAGGAGCACGATCGCGCCGAAGCGGAGGCTCTGGCGGGCGCGCGTGAGCGAGCGCATGCTCGCCGTCGCCTCATCGAACGCATGCGGGACCGCTTCGGGCGAACACCGCCCGGGTAGCATCATCGCGTGCCCTCCGGAGACGATCTGCGCAGGACCGAGGCGACGGGGAAGACCGGCAAGCCCACCGAGACCCGGAACAAGCCGGAGCGGCCGCGCGATCGACTCGGCAGGCCGCTCCCGTGGGGTTCCGACACGGATCTCGAGCTCGAGGACTTCGATGCGTTGAGCCTCGACGAGAATCACGAACTCGCGCGAGCGCACGCGCGGTCCGGTCGCTGGTTCCCCGCCCACGAGGCCTGGGAGACCGCGTGGAAGCAGGCTCGGGACACGGAGGAGGCGGAGCTCTTCAAGGGGCTGTCCCAGATGGGGGCCGGCTACGTGCATCTCTTGCGGGGCAACGCACACGGGGCGTCCAC
>JBOGVC010000199.1:0-7052 GCA_050695275.1 Actinomycetota bacterium
TAGGCCGAGTAGGTGCCCGGCCACATCGTGACCGCGCCGCGATCGAGCTCGGCGATCTGATCCACCGTGTCGTCGAGGAGGTACCGGTCGTGGGACACGGTGACGACGGCGCCGGGGAACTCGGCGACGACCTCCTCGAGCAGCTCTCGCTTATCGGAATCGAGATGGGTCTCCGGTTCGTCGAGGAGGAGCAGGTCGGGGTCGCGGATCAAGCAGGCGGCGAACGCGGCGAGCTTGCGCTGCCCGCCAGAGAGCGCCGACGTGGGGAGCGAGAGATCGTGCTCGTCGAAACCGAGTCGTTGGAGCAGGCTGCGAGCCTCGCCGGCGAGACCGGGCCCGCCGGCCTCGACCCATCGGTCGAGGACCGCCTGCTGCTTCGTGAGGACGCGATCCATCTTCGCGAGGTCCGCGGTCACGGCAGGTCGTGCGAGCTCGGCCTCGATCGAGCGGAGCTCGTCGTCGAGCGCGGCGATGTCCGGACGCCCGGCGAGCACCCACGCCTCCGCGGTCCGGTCGTCGCCTTGGGGATCCTGTTCGAGGTAGCTCACGGTGACCCCGCGGCGCTGGACGACCTCGCCCTCGTTCACGTCTTCGGTGCCACCGACGATCCGGAGCATCGTCGACTTGCCGGCGCCGTTCGGTCCGATGATCCCGATCCGGGCGCCGTCGGGCACCATGAAGTCGACCCCCTGGAGCACGGGCCACGTGCCGTACGACTTGTGCACCCCGACGAGGCTGACGACCGACATCTCAGCGACGAAGCGTACGGAACCGCTCGGCGGCCGGCTCGAACGCCTCGAGCGGCGCCAGGAGCTGGTCGACGGCCCAGATCAAACCCTCGAACCCGCCGAGCTCCGGAGGATCCTCGCGCATCCCGCGAGCGCGTTCGAGGGACTCCTCGATCCCCGCCTCGCAGGCACGCCATTCCTCTTGCAGATCCGGGTGGTGCCACGCGGGCATCAGCTCCTGCGCGGCAGCGAGCCGTTGTTCCAGCTCGAGGATCCCCTCCGCGAGCGGCGTCCCCGCCGAGCGGGTGGACGGTACCGTCCCGGTCATCGCCTGCTTCGCCGCCTCCACCTGCGCCACCACGGCACGGAGGTTCGCGAGGGCCGCATCGAGCTCCGGCGAGAGCCGCTTCCGGCGGAACACCTAGACGACGGTCTCGTCGCGGACCGGAACGATCGCCCGGGGGTCGTTCGTGGCGACGGCGTCGGCGCCGAGCTCGAACAGCCTCCGAGCGGTGTCGGGGTCGTCCGCGATCCACACGCCGAGGAGCGCGCCGCTCGCGTGGACTCGGTCGGCGAAACCGTCGCCCGCCTCGAGGACCTCCAGCACGAACGGCAGGACCCACGGATGGTCGTTGTCCGCAGCCCGGCCGAGCGCCTCGTCGGCGTCAACGTCGTACTCGGTGAGCAACCCCGTCGGAACGTCGGGTCGCAGGGTGCGGCTGTGCGCGATCGAGGCCGGGTTGAAGCTCGAAACGATGACCTGGCCGGAGAAACCCACCGAATCGAGCGCGGCGAGCGTGGCCTCGACGGCCGCCTCTCGGTCCGGCGCGTAGCCCAGCTCCCCCGGGAGGTTCTTGATCTCGATGTCGGCGGCGGCACGGCCGGAGAGACACCGCAGTGCCTCCTCCACCGTCGGCACGCCCAGCGTCCGGAGCTCGTCCAGCGTCATGTCCGAGACGAGCCCGCTGCCGTTCGTCGTCCTGGACACGTCGGGGTCGTGCATCACGACGGCATGTCCGTCAGCCGTCATCCGAACGTCGAACTCCACTGCGTCCGCTCCGGCATCGATCGCCGCTTCGAACGCTGCGATCGTGTTCTCGGGTTGCTCGACGGACGCGCCGCGGTGCGCCACGACGAGCGGCTTCGATGGGCGCTCGACGCTCACGCCTGGCTGGCCGGGCACAGCTGCTCGACGGGACACTCGGGGCAGTTCGGCTTCTTCGCGGTGCAGAGCGCGCGGCCGTGGTCGATCAGCACGTACGTGAACTCGAACCACTGGTCCTTCGGCACCAACCGCATCAGGTCCTGTTCGATCTTGTCGGGGTTCTTCTGTTCGCTGAACCCCAGACGATGGGCGAGACGGTGCACGTGGGTGTCGACCGCGATCCCTTCGACGACGCCGAAGGAGTTCCCGAGGACGATGTTCGCGGTCTTCCGGGCAACGCCGCGGAGCGTGATCAGGTCCTCCATCGTGCCGGGGACCTCGCCGCCGTACTCCTCGACGATCCGGCGGCACGCCTCGCGGATCGAGATCGCCTTCTGGTTGAAGAACCCGGTCGCGTGGATGTCGGCCTTCAGCTCGTCCTCGGGCACGCGCAGGTAATCCTCGGCCGTCCGGTACTTCTGGAACAGGGTCTCCGTGACCCGGTTCACCGTCTCGTCGGTGGACTGCGCGGAGAGGACCGTCGCGACCAGGCACTCGAGCGGGTTCGTGAAGTGCAGGGCGACCTTCGCTTCCGGATACGCCTCGGCGAGACGACGGATGATCTCGGGCGCGCGCTGCTCGATCGGATCGTCGCGCGTGAGCTGCTCGTTCGCCGGCACGGCCCGGATGCTACTCGGAGGTCACCGCGCGGTGACCGTCTCCATCAGACGACCGTGGCGTCCGGATCGAGAGCCGGGTCCCCTTCGGGCAGAACATCGACCGCCCAGTCGGCGCGCTTCCACGACGGGACAGGTGTCTCGCAGTCCTCCCGCGGGACGAACTCGGACGGGGCGACCTTCTGGTAGCGGTGCACGTACCGCGGACAGTTCGGGAAGATCTCCCGTGCGCGGACGCGGACCACGAATTGCGCTTCCGGCCACCGTGAGCGGAGCTCGTCGTCGAAGTCCACGGAGGCCTCGCCGTTCACGCGCATCCGGTTGCGCCTCTCGAAGTCGATGAACAGGATCCCCACGTGAGGGTTCCGGAGCAGGTTCCCCGCCGATAGGTACATGCCGTTGCCGTTGTAGTTCGGGAACGCCAGGGTGTGCTCGTCGACGATCCGGATGAAGCCCGGGTCGCCGCCCTTGTAGCTCACGTTCGGCTTGCCGTCCTCGTCGGCCGTCGCGAGGAAGAACATGTCCCGGGTCTCGACGAACGCGCGGTCATGCTCCGTGAACGTGTCGTGGACCAACACGTCCTCGATCCGATCGGCGAGTCGGCGCGTGTCGAAGCGATCCTGCAGCTCTCGATTGCCGTCGTGGTACATCTCCTCCATCTTCTCCACCCCTCAGATCAGCGCGAGGTCGAAGTGCGCACCGTCCCGGTACGTCGTCCATGCGCCGTCGATCAACACATGGATGCCGCTCCTGCCGAGGACCTCCCAGGCCGAGCCGTCGCCCACCATCGCAGTGTCCTCGTCCATCCCGATGAACGTGAAGCCCTCCGGAGCGGACCCCACGAGGAACTCGGCCGCTCCCGGCATCCACGTGTCCACCATGTCCCAATGCGGCGCGAAGAGCGTGCGCGGGATCAGGTTCAGTCCTGGCTTGAAGATCTGATCGACGTCGGTCGTGTCGCTATCGAACGTCACCTCGTTGAGACACGCGACGCCGGCGCTGCAGCCGGCGTAGGCCATGCCGCGATCGAGTTGCTTCAGGAGTGCATCGAGGAAGTCGCTCTCGGAGAGCGTCGACGCGAGGTAGGCGGGGTTCCCGCCGGAGAAGTAGACGGCGGACGCACCCTCGAGGCGTTCGATCAGCCGCGGGTCGTCGGTGTCCTCCCTCGTCTTGAGCTCCAGCACTTCGGCGGCGATCTCGAGACGCGAGAAGTGCGCGAGCCCCAGCGATCCCCAGCGCTCGAAGACGTCCTTGCCTTCGGGAGCGGCAGCCGTGGGGAGGATCAGGACGCGGCCGTCGCCGTCTGCCTCTTCGACCAGCCGACGATCCACCGGCTCCGACCAGGGCTGGAACTCCCCCGAGCCGAGCAGGGACCACCAGGTCATCGCAGGGCCTCGGGTCGGAGCTCGACGTCGAGCTTCGCGCCCAGCTCCGATGCCACATCGAGGAGCGCGTCCATGTCCTCGGCCTCGGTCCGGAAGTTCACGATGCAGGACCGGAGGCAGAAGCGCTCGCCGAGCACAGCGTTCGAGCAGTACACCCGGCCGTCGAGCTGGATCTCTGTCATCAGGCGGTTGTTGAGCAGATCGAGGTACTTCTCGCGTTCCTCCCCTTCGGGCCGTGAACCGGATGAAGAGAGATCCGCCGGCACGTAGCGGAAGCACGTGATCGACAGACCCACCGGCGTCATCAGCTCGAACTCATCCGACTCCTCAGCACGGGCGCCGAGGTAGCGAGCGAGCGCGGCGTCGTGCGAGATCCGGCGTCCGTAGGCCTTCCGGCCGTGGGCGAGGAGCGACACCCACACCTTCAGCGCCCAGAACCCCCGGCTGAAGTTGGGCGAGTGGCGTCCGAGGTCGATGCCCCAGTCCGTGTGCTCCTCGTCCTTGACCACGTAGGCGACGTAGTCGACGTCGAACGCTCGCCGCATCAGCTCCATGTCATTCACGATCACGCAGCCGCCCGACTGCGGCGTGTACAGCCACTTGTGCGGATCGAACGCCACCGAGTCGGCGCGCTCGATGCCAGCGAACAGGGGACGCAGATCGTCGGCGAGCATCGCCGGTCCGCCGTACGCCGCGTCGACGTGGAACCAGAGATCCTCCTCGCGGCACAGGTCGGCGATATCCTCGAGTGGATCGACGACGCCGGTGGAGACCGTCCCGGCGTTCGCGACCACCGCGATCGGGTGGATGCCGGCCGCACGGTCCTCCGCGATCGCCGCCCGGAGCTCGTCCACGCGGATCCGGTAGCCGTCGTCGACGGCCACCTTCCTGACGTTGCCCGAACCCAGGCCCAGCATGTCCGCGCCGCGGATCGAGACGATGTGCGTCTCGGTCGACACGTACAGGCCGAGCGTCGGACCGGCGCCGACACCGTCCTTCCGGATGTCCCAGCCGGCTTTCGCGTCGCGCGCCACCTTCAACGCGATGAAGTTGGCCATCGCACCGCCCGAGGTCAGTGCCCCACCCGAGCCGACGGGCAGACCGAAGATCTCCTGCGCGAACCATCGGGTGAACGCGAGCTCGATCTCCGTCCCCGACGGTGCGAGTCGCCACCCACCGGTGTTCATGTTCAGTCCCGAGGCGAGCAGGTCGGCGGCGGCGCCCGGCACCGTCCCCGCGCCCGAGATGTAGGCGTAGAAGCGCGGATGCCCGAGGTAGCCGGAGTAGTCGAACGTCATCGAGCGGAGGTACTCGAGGATCTCGTCATCGGGCATCGGATCGTCGGGCACCGGGATCGCGACGGCATCGCGAACCTCCTGGACGCCCCACCCTCGCGAGACGGGGAGATCCCGCAGCCGCGTGAGCAGCTCCTCGTAGATGTCGGCGACGCCATCGGTGAACGCGCGGGCGCGCTTCGGATCCCAGTCGAGGTCGCGGACCGGTTGCGGTCGCTCGACCATCATGGCTCCTTCGTGGCCGCGAGCACGAAGCCCTCCTTCGCCATGAAGCGGCGGAAGCCCTCGTCGCCGAAGACCTCGTAGAGGGCTTCGATCTGGCTGGCGTGCTCCTTGATCGAGGCGATCTTCTGATCGAGGTTCGCGGGCGGGAGCTCGAAGTACAGGTCGATCTCCTCGTCCGGCACGACGTTCGGCGTGCCGGGAAGGAAGATGTTGAACGGCGCGAGCTTCTCGAGCCACTCCTCGGCCATGCTCGTTGGGAAGACCGCGTGGTACAGGCCCGCACCGGGCTTCGCGACCTGGGCGAACGCCTCGCCGGCCCACCGTGACACGTCCTGGTGCGCCACGTGGCCGGTCATGCCCTCGGGTCCGAACGTGAAGACGGTGTCAGGATCGACCTCCTCCATGATCGTGCGCACCTGCTCAGCGCCCGCCGGGTCGAGGCCCGTCTCCATGTCGATGTCCACAGGGCCCTCGAGGAAGTGATGCTCCTTCACGCCGAGGACGTCAAGGCTCCGCAGGAGCTCGTTCGTGCGAACGTCGCCCATCGACTCAGGCGGCCATCGCTCCTCGTCCATCGACCCGCCCTCGCCGCGCGTGGCGGTGACGTCGACGACCCGCTGACCGCCCGCGACTGCGGCTGCCATCAAGCCGGCGGACAGGTAGATGTCGTCGTCCGGATGCGCCCAGATGCCGAGGATCGTCCCGAGGTCGGCCACGTCGATCATGCGGACGGATGCTAGCCGGGCCTCGGGTGAACGGCTAGGGCGGTCCCGCTAGGGGCTCGCGCTGCGGATCCGCTCGCGGATCCGCTCCGCCAACCCCTCCGGGAGCACGTCGCCGCGACACTTCGTGGCGATCAGGAGCTTCATGTGCTTCTTGAACTCGGCGTGGTCGTTGCAGTCGGTGCATCCGGCGAGGTGCGCCTCGACCTGCACCGTGAGCTCGCGGAGACACTCGCCGTCGACGTAGCGCTCGACCTCTCGCAGCGTTTCGCTGCATCCCATGTCGTGCTTCTCACCCATCGACGAGTCCTCGCTCCTTGGCTACGCCGTACAACGCGCGCTCGAGGGCTTTCCTTCCCCGATGCAGGCGCGACATCACCGTTCCGATCGGCACGTCCGTGATCTCGGCGATCTCCTTGTAGGAGAAGCCTTCCACATCTGCCAGGAGCACCGCCATCCGGAAATTCTCGGGGACCGACTCGAGGGCCTCCTTCACGTCGGCATCGGGGATCTTCTCGAGCACGTCTTCCTCGGCCGAGCGCTCGACGCTCTTGGCGCCCAGCCGATCGAACAGGAACCATTCGTCGATGTCGTCGGGACCCTCGACGGTCTTCGGCTCGCGCTGCTTCTTCCGGTAGATGTTGATGAAGGAGTTCGTGAGGATGCGATACAGCCATGCCTTGAGGTTCGTTCCCTCCCGGAACGACGCGAAACCCCGATAGGCGCGAAGGGTCGTCTCCTGCAGCAGATCCTCCGCGTCGGCGGGGTTCCTCGTCATCCGCAAGGCAGCACCGTAGAGGCCCGGGAGCAGCGGGAGCACATCCCGGTCGAACCGCTCCAGGAGGTCCTGGTCCGCCGGTGCAGGCACCCTGCTCG